>CAZNRQ010000747.1:0-2018 GCA_964574845.1 uncultured Bacteroidales bacterium | reverse complement strand
GGTGGACCAGTTTGCCGCGGAATGAGTGGACTACTATGTGCGGAATATCCACTTACTACCGTCCAATCAAATCCAACGTTCAAATTCCGTCCGGAAAGCTGAGGTATTGAAATTTTTGTAACATTTCAGCTACTAAAATAGAGTGGAATATCACGATGATATCAAGTGCTGGACTTTACTCTTCACACTGAAATCTTTCGCCGATAGAATTTCACAATTCCTCCCATTTTTGTTTTGTAACAAAATACTTAAGATTCTTTCCATTCAGGAATATCTTAATTCTTCTAGTATCTTTTTCATTACACACATTTAAAGTAAACCTTACTCTTTTCGGTTCTCTATCGATAGTTGCATTTTTAAGATTAAAATACCCATAAACAATTCCGGATGCAACACCAACTACAAATTCAGGTATATCCAATATTAATTTGCCGGCATTTAACTTCCAAGCCCTTTCTGTAGCAATTTGAATTTTGACTATATTATTAATATCTTTCCTATCTAGTGCTTTGCTGATATTCACTGCAAGTATTTTCATAATGATAATTCTATTTATTGTAAAACTATTTTTTTAATTTCAATTGTGTTGTTTTGTTCATCCATCAGTTTAATAAAAAACATACCCTTTCCACCACTATTAGATAAATCAGCAACAAACTGCTCTTGAGAAATTTTTGAAGTATAAATAATTCGCCCCAGAATATTAACAATATTTACGGAATAGCCTACCATTGTAGAATAGCCAGTAAAATCAAGGGTAACGTAATCCTTCGCCGGATTGGGGAATATTTTAAAACCAGCAGAAATATTTTTGGGGTTAATTCCAACGAAATCCGTACAGAAATATTTAAAACATGAATCAGTTACTGCTGTTGAAGAAGATGCTCCGCCAATTATATACACAATGCTATTGTTTGTAATAGTTTCAATTCCAATTCTTGAAAATGGAAGATTTGCCATGCTTATCCAACTGTCAGACAAAAAATCGTATGCGAAATGAGAGTTTAATGGAGTAAGTGTTGGAGTTGTTGTTGAGCCACAAAACACATGAATTTTGTTTTCAAATATTGTCGCACTGTGCAAAGCCAAACCTAAAGGAATCTGCGCTTTTGGAGACCATGCATTTGTTAGTGTATCATATTCATCGAGGTTATTAGAAATATGGTAAGCCCCATTGTAATAACTCCCTCCTATCCAGTATATTTTATTATTGTTTATCAGTAAGCGTCCATGCAATCTATTTTGAGCAGGTGTTGCTAAAGCAACATAAGTATTTTGTGATGGATCATATTTATAGAAATAGGTTGTTGTCATTCCGAGCGTGCCTCCAATGACATAAACTTTATTATTTAGAGATACGGCATCTCCACCTGTTAATGCTATAGGTAAATTTGCAAGTGTTTGCCAACTATTGGTGGAAATATTATATGCCTCATTTTTATCACTTAAGACACCAGTCCACCCACCTATACAGTATACTATTCCATTTACTTCTGCAACGCCAACTTCACCGCGTGCGGTAGGCATATTTGTCAAGGCACTCCATGAATTATTACTCGTTGAATATTTATATACTGAGTTTACGACTGTCGTGTTGTCTGTTCCTCCAAAAACATATATATCAGAATTATAAGCAACTAAACGCGCTTCGGTTCTTACTGTAGGCAGATTGTGTATTGGAATAATAGTATCACTACTACAAACTGATTGTGCTATACCATTAACTGATATTGCGAAAATTGCGATTGTCAATAGGTTTTTCATTTAATAAATTTAAGATTGTTCTACTTACCTGGCTTAGTAGTGTTACCCCGTTTAATAATTAGTGGTCTCTGGTCTCCACGATACAGATTATTGTAGAACGTTTCAGAATTTATTTTGAATGGATATTTTGGTCCAAACTTTCTTGTCTTAATAAGAACTATTGATTATTCAAATTTAATCTGACACAAACATACCATTTAATATCACTGTTGTCCGGTAAAAGTTTGAAAGAAGCCGAAGCATAAGCCCGGCTT
>CAZNRQ010000746.1:0-2018 GCA_964574845.1 uncultured Bacteroidales bacterium | reverse complement strand
GGTTGCTGACCTTTTACAAAAAGAGGGATAATAACAAGAAGCCAAATAAGCTTTGAGAATATTAATTTCTTCATAATGATATGATTTTATCACCACAAATATAGGCAAAATAGATTAGCAAAGAAATAAATTCAGTTCGCTGCGGCGCTTCTGCAGTGAGAAGTCAGATTTTCTCTGTGAATCTCATTGGACTCCGTGTATCTCCGTGTAATAGCTCTTACACTTGAAAATTGAAAATTGATCATTGATCCGCCGCAGCGGATTGAGAATAAAAAATGCTCAATGAACAATGCTCAACAATGCAACAATGACCTACAATGAACTACAATTAATGACTATGAATGACCACTAATGACAATTAAGGACCATCAGCTATTCTTTCACCACCTTCGCCCTCAGCGTTTCCCCCTTATCATTTGTGGCTATCACAAAATACAATCCGGTGGCGTAGCTGCTGATATCCAAACGGGTTTCACTGCTTTGCCGGGTTTGCAATTGACCCATGCTGTTGTATATTTCTATGGATTTGACAAAGCCAAATTGCTCAGGAATTTGCATGTGGATGGTGCCGGAGGTGGGGTTGGGGGAGAGGGAGAGGTTGTAGTTTTGGGAGACAATTTCATTATTAATACTTGTCCAGGTAAGACAACCCGAAGAATAAACAAATTCCATGGAGTCGATAGCAGGAATGAGTGATGTGAAAGTAGCTCCACCATCAATTGTCGTAAAAGTTATGTTTGAACTTACCACTGTGAAATCAATGGAAGAATCATTATTGTGGACAACGCAATCAACGCCATTACCGAGCGAATCCGTCTTGATCAATCCGATAGGTATACTATCATTCTTTAATCCGCTCAAAGGACCATTACCAATAATTAAATAACCTTTATCGGGAGTTTCAATCGCTTCAATTGCCTGCATTTCAAGATCGTCCGACCAAATTAAATTACCGGCAGAATCGGTTTTCACTATTTTACTTCCGGAATAATCCGAACCATTAATGATAATAAAACCTTTATCATGAGTCTGATGAAATCTATGTTGACCCATACTTGTGATCCACAGGCTTTGATTGTACTTTTTTCCCCAGACTACATTTCCCGAAAAATCGGTTTTAATTAAGGATTGTTCTACACAAAATACCAGGCCATCATTTACGACATTTACGTCACAAACATCACTAGACCTGACGTTATAATTTTTCAACCACGAAATATCCCCGTTGGAAAATAATTTTAGTGCAAAAAAACTTTGATCAAAATAATTATGGCCTGCGATCACATAACCACCATCAGGAGTTTGTTTTATTGAATAAGAATGAGAATCAACTGAATCTTTAAATTGCTTTGCCCACTGAAGATTTCCGGAAACATCAAATTTCGCAACAAAGCTCCATTCGTCCGGACTTCCAGGAGTTTTAAGAACCCTGCCTGCAATTACAAAACCAGAGTCAAGAGTTTGTTGAACTGAAAATGCATCTACAAATACATATAGAGATCCTGAAAGATTAAATGCTTTTACCCAAGCCGTATCACCATTCGATTTTAAATTAATGCATAAAGCATAATCATGATAAAGATTTGAATCGGGGAATGAACCGATCGCAATTACAGAAGAATCATTTGTTGAAATCGCCTGGTTTAAAACTATGCTCCTAGAATCAAAGTTCCTGAAAAATATTTTGTTCCATAATACAGTGCCGGTGGTATCCATTTTAAAAACTATCCCTTTTGACCCGATATTACCGGAAACAATGTATGCACCATCCATTGTTTGAGAAATTGATCTTGCAATAAACCATTCTTTATATGGTGAACCCAACATTTTCGAAAATGGTTGCTGACCTTTTACAAAAAGAGGGATAATAACAAGAAGCCAAATAAGCTTTGGGAATATTAATTTCTTCATGATGATATGATTTTATCACCACAAATATAGGCAAAATAGATTCTCAGAGAAAAAATAATGAAGAGAATTCAATACAATAATTGTTTCGTCAATTTTGAGATTCATGA
>CAZNRQ010000745.1:0-2020 GCA_964574845.1 uncultured Bacteroidales bacterium | reverse complement strand
CTATACAACAGTTTGATTGAATATTAAAATTTGGCATCAATATTTAATAAAAAGTAATTTTTTTTTAATAAATTTGTTTTAATTATTAACTACTAAAATTTAAATCAGATGGAAGACAAAAAACCAATGCAAAAGACAGTTCCTCTAAAAGCTAAAACTAAAGTTAAGAAGGCACCCCCTGCCAAAGAGACAAAAAAAATTGTCCCAATAAAGGAAGTAAAAAAAGAAATTCCTGCGAAAGTTAAAAAAGAAGTAAAAAAGGTTGTTGCTGTAAAGGGTAAAAAACCTACAGAAAAGATTGTTCTTTTAAAGGAAAAAAAATCATTCAAAAAAAACGAAGAATCACCAAAGGATAAAAAAAAATCAAAGAATGAAGTTGTTTGGTTAAAGAAACTTCAGGATACGGATTATCCTGCAGCTAATTCCTTTTTGCAATTATTATATAACGAACCTGCCATAATTGAAATTATTAAGAAAATGAAGGCAGCACCCTACGTGGATTTTAAAGCAAAGGATATTTTCAGGGCAGCTAATGTTTCAACACGGGGTGTGAGTAAGAATCAGGTAGAACTAGAACGAAAGAAAATCAAAAAAGGCGTGCCTCTATCACCCATAATGCTTGTAAGAGACTTTTCGAAAGGAAAATTAATTATTGCTGATGGCTATCACAGACTTTGTGCCGTTTATGCTTGTAATGAAGATTCCATTGTTCCCTGCAAAATAGTTTAGTTTACTTTTTACAATATTGTTGTCGTTTTATAGTGTAATTGGTTTTTAACTACACTCATTGTCATACTATGTAAAATCCGGAAAAAATGCCTGTATGTAATCTTAATTTATGAAAAAACTTTTTTTAATTCGCCATGCCAAGGCCACTCAAGATATAGCCAATTTTGAAGATTTTAAAAGGCCAATAATTTATCCCGGAATAAAAAAGACCCATAAGATCATCAAATATTTGCAGGAAAACAGTGTTGTATTCGATTGTATTATTTCCAGTCCGGCAACCCGCGCAGCAGAAACAGCCCTTTTAATTGCAAAAGGATTGGGTTTTGATAAAAAAAATATTGTTTACGATCAGCGGATATACGATATGGAGAATGTGACTTTCTTTGACATTCTGTCCGAATTGGATAATTCATTTTCCAAGGTTGCCATTGTGGGACATAATCCGGAATTGAAATTATTTGCAAACACTTTTCTTAAAGAAGATCTTATCAGTTTTCCTACTTCCGGAGTAGTTTGTATGGAGTTTGAAACAAATAAATGGAGTGATATAAAGCGGGCTAAATTCAAAACTCTTTTTGTAGTGACGCCGAAAACTCTTTGAAAATATTTCCCTGCGGGCAAACTTACTGCTTGATTTCCTTTTTTAGTTTCACTTCGGACTGTTTCATCATTTCTCCTTCCTTTTTACTCACAGTGGGAAAGGCAGGTTCCATGTTTTGCAGTTTTTCCAAAATGATCCTGCTTATCAATAAATGAGCAAACAGCTTGTCGTCAGCAGGAACAATATACCAGCGAGCCGATTTGGTGGCGGTGTGTTTTATAGCTTCTTCAAAGGCCGCCTGATAATCGTCCCAGAACTTACGCTCGGTTAGATCATCAAATGAAAATTTCCAGTTCTTTTCCTTATTCTCAATCCGGTCTAAAAATCGCCGGCCCTGCTCCTGCTTCGAAATATGAAGGAAAAACTTCAGAATTTGGGTTCCGTTTTGCAGGGCCCTGTTCTCAAAATCGTTGATTTGTTCGTAGCGCGTCGCCCAAAACTTTTTGGTAATCTTATCCGTACTGTCTATTCCGGCCAGTTTTTCGTTAAGAATGATCTCGGGATGTACTTTCGAGATCAACACATTTTCGTAATGCGAACGGTTGAAAATAACAATTTGTCCGTGTTCGGGCATTTTCATGGCATGGCGCCACAAAAAATCGTGCTGCAATTCAATAACCGAAGGTCGCTTAAAGCTATAAATTGCCACTCCCTGTGGGTTAACACCTGTCATGATGTGGCGTATGGTTC
>CAZNRQ010000744.1:0-2024 GCA_964574845.1 uncultured Bacteroidales bacterium | reverse complement strand
GTTCACTTTCGAACCGCCTGATAACAAAAAATATCGTAATCTTGCACTCGCTTATGAAGCCCTTCAAAAGGGCGGAAATTCGCCTTGTGTATTGAATGCTGCGAACGAAGTAGCCGTAAATGCTTTTTTATCTGATAAAATAAGTTTCCTGGAAATAGCGCTGACCAATGAAATGTGCATGGAAAAAGCAAGTTTCCTGAAAAATCCTTCTCTCGAAGACTATTTCGAAAGTGATAAGGAAACCAGAATATTGTGTAACGAAATAATAAATAATAAATAATGGGAACTCTGATTATGGTCGCCCAATTGATTTTGGGCCTGTCGATATTAGTTTTTATTCACGAACTCGGGCATTATCTTGCTGCGAGAGCTTTTAAAATAAGGGTCGAAAAATTCTACCTCTTTTTTGATGCTTGGGGATTTAAACTTTTCAAATTCAAAAAAGGTGATACCGAATATGGTATTGGCTGGTTGCCTTTCGGCGGTTATGTGAAAATTGCCGGGATGATTGACGAGTCCATGGATAAAGAAGCCATGAAACTGCCACCACAGCCTTGGGAGTTTCGCTCCAAACCGGCCTGGCAACGTTTGATTGTTATGGTTGCCGGCGTGGTGATGAACCTCATTCTGGGTATTATCATTTTCACCGGGGTTATTCTGCATTACGAAAAAGAATACCTTCCTACTTCCCAGATCAGCGACGGCATTTATGCTTATCCTTCAGGTCGTGAGATTGGTTTTGTTACCGGCGACAAAATAGTTAAGATCAACGGAAAAACACTGGAGCGTTTTAAAGATGTTACTTCGGCCAACGTCCTTATGGGTTCTACCATTACCGTCGACCGCAATGGAAAAACAATGGACATAACTGTTCCTGATACCCTCTACCGCATCTATAACAAAAAGATACGCGACTTCTTTATCGATGCACATAATTTTGCTTATAAGATCGACAGCATCATCCCGGGTATGTCTGCCGATTTGGCCGGACTGAAAAAGAACGATAAAGTGTTATCGCTCGATACCAATAAGGTTACCACTTACGGTTCGTTCAGAGAAATTCTGTGGAATATGAAAGGCAAAACCTGTAAGATGATTGCCTTAAGGAACAACGATACTGTGAATCTCACATTGAAAGTGGATTCCACAGGTTATATAGGGATTTTCAGTAAGGCTCCTTACCAGTTTAAAGCGTATAGTCTGATGGCCGGCATTCGTTATGGTATCAAAGATGCCATGGGCAATCTGTGGGCCAATGTGCGCGGACTGGGCAAGATATTCACCGGCAAAGAAAGTGCCAGCGAATCCATACAAGGGCCTATAGGTATCATGAAGATATACGGTGATATCTGGGACTGGCATCGCTTTTGGGTTATTACAGGTTTGATATCTGTGGTACTCGCCTTTATGAACATTCTTCCTATTCCTGCCCTCGATGGCGGACATGTGATATTCACTACCTGGGAACTGATTACCCGCCGTCCCGTAAGTCAAAAGATACTCGAACGCGCGCAGGTAGTCGGAATGGTTCTGCTCATCGCGCTTATGGTCTTTGCCGTATTCAACGACGTCTGGAAGAACTACATCCGTTAACTAAAACTTGAACATTGAACATCGAGCATTGATTATTGAGAATTCTCTTAATTTATGACCGACATCAATCCCTCACTCTCCGGCCTAAAAACCATACTTACCAAAGCGCAATCTTTTTGTGCTTACCAGGATAGATGTTCTGCCGAGGTAATTCAAAAACTCCGCGACTGGGGCATTGATGAGGCGCGCATTCCCAAAATAATTGCATCACTTACCGAAGATAAATTCCTCAACGACCGTCGTTATGCCGAAACCTTCGTGAGCAGCAAATTCCGTCTGAAACACTGGGGACGCAACAAGATTGCCTACGAACTGCGCGGAAAGAAAATTCCCTCAGAACTGATTTCCGACGCCCTGGAAACCATAGATGAAAACGAGTACGCAACCACCCTACAAACCCTCATCACCAAAAAGTCAAAAGAGGTGAAAGA
>CAZNRQ010000743.1:0-2026 GCA_964574845.1 uncultured Bacteroidales bacterium | reverse complement strand
CCGATGCATGGCCTCCACTGCCGCAAAAGCAAAGCGGCAAGGCAAAAACGGGCGCTGCTGCGACTGGCAGCTTGCTGCCGGCAGCAGCTATGCCGGTGCAATACTCCGCAGCGGTGGCGGCGACTCATGAGCGCAATGCCAATTTTTTAGATGCTGCCTCTAAAATATTAGGCGTTATATCTTTAGCTTCCTTCCATGTTTGTTCAAAATGCGAATCCAGATTTTTGAACCCTATACTTCCATGCCGGTATTTCAATACTGGCATGGATTTTCCAATACAACTACCCATTGGAACGTCTTTGGGACGACCACTATGATACTGTTCTGTGTAAATCGCATCATCAAATTGCATTATAAAGACAACAGGTTCTAATGAATAAATACGTACTTCAAAATTCAATTTTTTTAATATATCATTATCAATATTACGCATATCAATCTCAGTAGAAGCATCGCTTTTTAACTTTATAAGACGCTCTGCCGCCAATGAACTTAAACCATTATTAATAGTATATTCAATATCTGCACAAGTTGCATTTCCAAATTCAATATTACTACGCCTAATTGCAGCTTCGGATTCTGGATCGAGAATTAAAACTCGAATTTTTGTTGAAATAGAATTTAATGCTTTGCTTCGAATTTCACTAGATACGGCACTTGGATCAAAAAACGTTCTAAACGCCACACCAAGCAAAGAAATTTCTTTTGTTTTAGCCATTGACAAATCCAAGGCATGTCGAAGGTCAAAATCATCTTGTTTTCGTGATACAAATATCGTTTCAATACCTGCAATATTGCATGAATTTAAAATCTTAAAAGCCTGCTCGTTCGAAAGCGATTGAAAGTATACTGCCGCTGGAAGTGTGATACCTATTGTAAGCAGAACTGATCCAAAAGTAAATAAAAACGGATGCCACGAGACCGAAAAAAAACAGTAATTGCGCACAGTACAATACCTGCTGTATCAAGCATCAAAAACATTGGATGTACGAGTTCACCGAACAACCTCTTTGTGCCATTCACAGGTGCTTCATATGAATTGGGTTTCATGGTAGGAGTTTTTTCGTTTTTGGAGACCAGTAATTTTTCTCATCAGAACGCTTTCAATATACATACAATTCTCATCTATATGATCACAGAATGCTGCGTGCTGGCCGCAGATCACTTTTTTTAAAATCAAAGACCCTACACCCGCCAACGCCTCTCCCCGCAAACTTGTCTCCACTGAACATGCCGCCACAAAAAAGACCTCACCCCTATGCAAACGTATCCACGCTCACCTCCCCGTCCGCTCCCGCTTCGCCGCCTGAAGATGCTCAAGATTTGCTTGCGTCTCTTTGGTGACGGTATGATCAGTGCCATGGTGAGATCCCTTTGTTTACCATTTGAATTTTTATCCAGCTGTTTTGTGATTATGGTAGAGGGACGGGATGACCCCGCCCCTCGTGAACGGATTTGCTCGCGTCTCTTTGGTGATGGGGTGAGGCGACAAGAGTTTTCGTGTATTTTGTTTTGCAGGCCATGAGGAATATATTTCGATTGATATATGGTTGATGTTGGATTGTTGCTGCATTGCTTCGGCTTTGCTGAGTTGGTGGTGTTGAAACAAAAAGAAATGTATGGAGAGCGCGAACGATCGTTATGACAGCCCGTGGAAGGAGGCTATAGAGCATTATTTCCCTGAGTTTATGGCCTTTTACTTTCCAGAGGCTTATGCACAAATTGATTGGTCGAAAGAGTATGTTTTTCTGGATCAGGAGCTGCGGGCGGTGGTGCAGGATGCTGAGCTGGGGACGCGTTTTGTTGACCGACTGGTCAGAGTCAATGTGCTGAATGGCGATGAAAGCTGGATATACGTTCACGTTGAGGTGCAGGGTACAAGGCAGCCTGAGTTTGCCAAACGAATGTTTGTGTACAACAACCGGATTTTTGACCGATACGACCGGCCTGTTGCAAGTTTGGCGGTGCTTGCTGATGAACACAAGATGTGGAAGCCTTCCTCTTATGGTTTTTCTGTGCTGGGATG
>CAZNRQ010000742.1:0-2030 GCA_964574845.1 uncultured Bacteroidales bacterium | reverse complement strand
GTTGTACCCCATCCACCTGCCACTTCGTTATATCCCAGTGTTGTCCAGTTTACAGGAGGTGAATCCGCTAGCGTACCTCTCCATAGGTAATTTGTATATTCCGTGTTTTGTTCATACTTAATCTCAACCTTTAACTGTGGATACCATCCATTCATGCCTGCAAATTGCCCTCTTGGCCCATACCCCTTCACAGCTACCAAATTACTGCCCTTCAGGACATTGGTGTAATAAATTCCTACTACATTGCTGGTGTTTCCCGAGCCAAGCAACACGTTATTCAAATAAAAATCATAACCAATCCAGTCATTTACTGCTATTCTTGCGATAATTATACTTGATTTTACAGGATTATTGGTAGAAGTCGTATCTCCCGTTCCAAGTGCACCATTGGTATTTTTACCAAACCCCCATACTTTACCGTCACGCCTTAATACCAAACTGAAGTTGTTGCCTGCTGATATGGAAGCTACATTGGCAATCTTCGCAGATACGGGAACTGCACTCAATGCACCCCCAATACCTCCTCCCAGTTGTCCATTGGTGTTATCTCCCCAGGAATAAACCTGTCCGTCGTTTGCAAGGGCAAGGCCATGATTATCCCCAGCTGAAATAGACACTATATTTGATAGACCTGCTATTTGAGAAGGCGTACCACTGATATGTCCGCCGCCACTTACGGTATCCCCAAGCTGCCCATTGCTTCCATCTCCCCACACCCAGACCGTTCCATCGTTTTTAAGCGCAAGACTGAAATTGCCTCCAGCTGAAATTGCTATTATTCCACTAAGCCCAGCAACGGATACCGGTGACGTCTTAATATTGCCTGTTGTTCCGTCCCCTACCTGTCCATATGTATTGTCACCCCACGCATATACCGTACCGTCTCTTTTCAAAGCAAGTGTATGGTTTCCTCCTGCAGCAACTGCAATTATACTTGTCAGTCCAGGAACTGAATACGGTGAACTCTGTATTCCGATGCTTGTTGTATCTCCAATTTTGCCGTTTGATTTGTCGCCCATTGTTTTTACAGTTCCTGTATTTGTCAAAGCAACGCTATGAGTTCCTCCTGAAGAAATATTTGCTATTCCCGTAAGAAGTGTTGTTGTAGAAACCTGCGTTGACACTATTCCTCCGTTTCCAAACTGTCCATACTGATTATCTCCCCAGGCTACAACTGTCCCGTCCTGATTAAGTGACAGAGTATACTTTCCCCCTGTGGAAATTGCAGAATAAGTACCCGTTCCCGTGCCATTAACAGGCAGATTTCTATTTGTAGTTGTATTATCACCAAGTTCATAATCCCCATTATATCCCCACCCAAAAACGGCACTTTTATATGTGGTAGCTCCGTAATCCCTATCGCCCCAAACCATCCCAGCATGATCATATTGGCGATTCCCAGTAAAACCGTGATTGGAATATATAGGTACATAGCCCACAGTAACTGACGTGGACTGAGTAATTATCGTAGAATCAAATGTTAAACTGAAATTGTAAATGTCATTATAAAAGGAAGTTCCATTAAAGGTAATGGTAATCGTACCCGTTGATGCTCCTGACGCATTTGTCATGTTTGAAATTGTAAGCCCTGCGGGCGCATTGTTTAATGTTATCTTTGATGCGTTTATATTTGCACCCGAAAAGGTATATCCTCCCCCTGAAATATCAACGGATAGGGTACTGCCCTGCAGACTGCTCTCCCTTAAAACAATTCCGGAAGTACTAAGCCCCCCATGAATCTGACCTACCGCATAAGACAAAATATTCAGACATGAAAAAATCAGGAGCATAATTATAATTACACCTGTCATCGACCAATAGTAACGCTTATTCATTTTTATACCATGCGAGCTAATCATAAGTCCGCTCAACTCCTTCTCTTAATGTGCAGGTTTTATAATTTTTCTAATTTGTTAGTAATAAAATCCAATTCCTGATGGATAAAAATGTATAGTATATAATTTACAATTATTGGATTAGTTCGAACAATGTTAGCCCTTAGCTCATTTTTTTGTCGTAGATTTTGTCGT
>CAZNRQ010000741.1:0-2042 GCA_964574845.1 uncultured Bacteroidales bacterium | reverse complement strand
CTTTTCTGTGATTTTAGGGTCTATCATTTTTCCGTATTTTGTTATCAGACCTTTACTTCCGAGCATACTTCTTCTTGCATAAGGTGTTTGGCTTTTCAAATGTCCGTTTTTAATTGCTTCTTGAAATTGGGTTTTGGTTAAGATACCAACCTTTTCAATTTTAATGCTCTCATTTATTGTAATCAAAATAAGTTCGTCCCAAGGCTCTGTAATTACGGTCGTGCTCCCAGCTTTGTTTTCAGATGTGATTGTCTTCACCGAAATTTTAGTCAGCCCATTGTCGCAAATGAAGTCAAACCCTTTTTCGGTTTTGCTTGTTGGTCGTTTTGGTTGTCTGTTGTGGTCGTGTAAATATTGATAAGCAATAAATTCTCCAATTCGTCCAACCAAATTGTCGTTACCGAAAAGCCAGTCCGTTTTTTCTGCAATTGTCAAAAAGTCCTGCCTTGCTTTAAGATAGTTTCTTGCTGTCTTTATGAATTCGGTAGTGTCGTTCATTATGCTTGCTGCTAACGTTTCGGGCCTGTGCATCTGCCAGTATTTACAGATAAGGTCGGGCGCACTCCGTCAGCCTCGGCTGGCGGAGCCGTCTACTCGATTATGCCTCGTTATTTTCTTTTATCATTTCATCTAATTCTTTAATGATACCCATTTTTATCTTGTTTCTAATTTGAAAATCACTTAGATTATTCTCTATCAAACCTGAAATTTTATCAGCATAATAATTATTCTGAAACAAATTTATCAACTAATTGTAATGTCTCTTATTTTCTGGATTTTGATAGAATTTTTGTACAAGTAATAATAATTCATCTATAGGAAGGCTATTATTTCGGGCTTTACGCGGATCCTCAATGTTTGTATCTGTTATTAATTGTTTTCTTAATTTAGCCAACTTGCTCGCTAATTTCCACTTTGTTACATCTTTTTCATTGAATAGGCCGCTAATTAAATCAAAGAAGCTGATAGCATCATTTGATAAATTGAAGTTCACTTCAACTAAAGAAATAATATTGTAATTTATTGCAGTTGAGTCGATTTTCATATTTAAAACGGAAACAGTATTTGCAAATTTCATTGGAGGATATAAATACCAGTGATTTAATTCCTTGAATTTTTTAAAGTTGTTTCTTACCTCATTAAATGAAGTGTACCATGTGATTAAAAATGGTTCCGCAAAATAGCCATCATCAACATCATAATGCATTTCTGACAAATGAAGAATAGTATTCAAATCATTTTTTCTTGCTTCATAAGATTTTTGGTCGTGCCTTAAATAGCTTAAAGATATTTCATAGGCTTTTCTATATTTATCATAATCGTCGAATATTGGAGGCGTTTCTACATTAATACCTATCAATTCTAATCTATCAACAAGACTACTAATAAAAGCTTCAGCCAGCAATTCATCATTAATGTATTCATCGGGGTTTATATCTAATAAATCTTCAATGAAATCTCCAAATAACTCATAATCGTAGTTTTGATTATTAACTAATTCCAAGAAAAAATTAAAGAATACATTTTTTGATGGTCCTAAATCTTTAATGAAATCAAGTACTAAGAATCTTTCAAGCTTTAAACCATTAACAAAATGCCATGCAACTTCTTCAACATAGCCAATTGTCGTATGCAGTACTATTGGAACATTAGAGTCTTTTATAGTATCAATAAAGTATTTGGTTGCTTTATATAATTGGTCATCATATTCAATATCTTCAAAATTACAACAAATCGTTTGTAAAAGAATTTGAGTGTCAAGATAAACTTTTCTTTTCGAAGTACTTAAATATGTTTCAAGTTTGTCTGATTTAAACAAATTAGTAAACATTTTAGAAATACTGGTTTTGTTTAAAAACTCATTTCTACTACATACTACTAATAATTGTCGGGCAATCGCATTAGCATTTTCCAAGTCAATGGCATGCTGTTTTTGTAGGTGAGTTATAAAGTTGGAAAAAATCTGTTGTATCTTTTTACCATGATTATTCCCTTCATTTAAAACCTCATTTTCATCAATTTCATAATTTGCATTATATAAG
>CAZNRQ010000740.1:883-2063 GCA_964574845.1 uncultured Bacteroidales bacterium | reverse complement strand
AATTACTGGACCAGTTTGCGCGGAATTTCCAATTTAAAATGGAATTGAAGCCAAAAGAACAGATTATTATTATACAAGGACAGACGTATAATAGCAATCTTTTGTCGAAAGGATAGAGTTTAAAACCTGATAAAAGAAGATGCAACAATATAGGTAGTATTGTGAGAATAATAATATCGATCCTTTTTTTTCTGATTAAACTAACTATTCCGACCAGGATAAAGAATAGAACATACACCCCGTTTCTATCGAAATTAAAAAGGCTGGAATAGAGCATATAGCCTCTGGAATCAAGAAATTTGTAAAAATTCGCCCTAAATGGATTCATAGGCATAAATACATCAAAATTATCCCAGTAAGCCGTCATGGTATCCCGCACGGGGTTGTTATTAAGAAACAAAAAATAATACAACACAAAAGACGATGCCCAAAACAATGCTATAATCGCCAATTGAAGAAGGTCGTTTTTCTTATTGCGATACATGTTGTACAATAACCATGTGCCAATAGTTATCAGAATAACTGGTGATGCATTGGACAAGAAGACACCTATAACCCCGGCTATACCTAAAAAATAATACTTGTTCCTTTCAGTTTTATACTCCTTTAGTAACAAAAAATACAGGGTGGTGAGCACCAACACATCGGTCATGTATTGTTTCACTTCACTGGAATAATAAAGCAAAGTGATGTTGAAAATAAATAAGGATAAGGAAAAGATGATGGTATAATAATTCTGCTGAATAATGCGGATTATTTTATAGAACAAAAACAGGGAGCCAATATAACTTAGAAATGGAAAAACCTTCAACCCCATATCAGAATATGGAATTATGACGGAGAATAATTTTTCTATTAGTAGAAACAGAACGGGAGCGGATTGTATATAAGAGAGTGGCTTCAGAAGTTCAAAGCAGTTTCTGTCTATAATGTTAATAGCCAGCATGGCTTCATCAAACCACAGACTTCTGTCATAAATAAATTGTATCAGCGGAAATAAAACGCCTAAACACAAAACAATTTTAATGGTTATTTGCTCAAATCGGAGTTGGTTGTTCATATATTATTGTATTATGAAATAGTTGTTTCCCCACTCTTGTTAGTTGGCCGTTTTCTCCGCCGTCCGTGTATTCTTTTTTCCTTTGGCAAATTTAAGCAACACTCAGGACTTAATCATCTT
>CAZNRQ010000740.1:0-873 GCA_964574845.1 uncultured Bacteroidales bacterium | reverse complement strand
AGGCATACCTTAGCATCTCAAATATACCATCCATTTCCGTTTTTATAATTCATCTCCTCAGGGATACTTACAACCTCGAAGTCCTCCATCACCCCTTTTCAATCGTTTTTCACTTTTTTATCCCCAAAACAAACATTTTTCACTAAAAAACCTTCAAGTTTTTCATCTTCCCCCTTCATTTTTTCATCATTTTCCTTTTTTTTCTACTTTTTCTCAAGTAAGGCTCTTCCCCTACATATATAAGGTCTAGCGCACGCGCGTCGACTTTTTTTTTGACATGGCAATTTTTATTTTAGTTAAAGTTTAGTTAAAGTTTTAGTAAACTCTTGACTTTTTTTATATGAGTATTATCTTTGTTAAATTATTAACCCCCAAAAATTCAAAAAATGGCTGATCCGGTAGATCCTATTATTACGTATTATGAAGCAGTGTTGAAACTTCCGCGCTCTAACGACAAATTGATTATTTACCTCAAAGGTATTTATAACAAAATGAGTGCCGACGACCGTTATGATGGTTCGGCAGCCAAACTCGCCTTGTTTACTGGTTATATTACCGATTTTGATAAGGCTGAGGTTGGTTTTAAACAAAAGCCACCCATAGTATCAAAAACTGACAGGGACAATTATAAAAAGATTGTCGTCCTGTCGGCAAAAGGGCTTCGCTCAGATGTTCAGGCTTTGGCTGATGCTGACAATCCCAATGCCAAAAGCATTATTGAGGGTGCTAATATGACAGTGAAGGAATATAAAGTTCGTCCGAAACAAAAAAGCGATGTGAAAGACACCAATGAATCGGGTGTGGTCATCGTTTTTGGCGAAGGCGAAGGCCCTCACGAATGGATGATAAGTAATGATGGTATTAATTGGACTG
>CAZNRQ010000739.1:0-2071 GCA_964574845.1 uncultured Bacteroidales bacterium | reverse complement strand
CCAGCGCGGATATCCCGAAGCTTACGAGCTGCCCGAATGTCCCGACGAAGAATCGGATGCCATCAAGAACATGGACCCTTCGGAACGCGACGATATGTTCGACGATGCCGCCCGCTGTATTGTGGCGCATCAACATGGCTCTACCTCCCTGCTGCAGCGTAAACTGAAGCTGGGCTATAACCGCGCCGGACGATTGATAGATCAACTGGAAGCCGCCGGAATCGTAGGTCCTTTCGAAGGAAGCAAGGCACGCGATGTCAGAATCACCGACATGAACACTTTGGAACAGTTTTTGAGTGATATGAAGAACAATTTTTAGGAAGTCGGAAGACCGAAGACCGAAGACCGAAGTTGGAAGAAAGAAGTCAGCCATAAAGCAATCCAGCCATATAACAATTTAACCAACGAACAATTTAACACCTTACCCATTTACTAAATCACCCCCTAATTACTTACACAAATGAAAAAGATACTGATCACCTTCACCGCAATCATTATTGCTATGAGCCTGCAGGCACAGGATAAAGCCAAAGGAATACTAGATGCCGTTACCCTGCAAACCAAATCGTACGCTACCATCGATATTTCGTTTTCGTATATCATGGAAAACAAAACCAAAAAGATAAAAGAAACCAAGGTTGGAACCGCCTGCATGAAAGGCGATAAGTTTTGGCTGGATTTCTCGGGACAACAGATCATGAGCGACGGAAAAACCGTGTGGACCTATATTAAAGACAACAACGAGGTTCAGATCAACAACAACGACCCCAACGACGATCAGGCTTTGAACCCCGCCAAACTGCTGACCAGCTACAATAAGAGCTTTACTCCCAAATTCATTAAAGAAGAAACCCGCGGAGCGGTGATCTATCAAATTATCGACCTCACGCCCCTGAAGGACCGTTCGTATTATAAAATGCGCGTGGAGATTGATAAAGCCAAGAAACAGATCGTAAATTCTATTGTTTACGACAAGAACGGCAGCTCAGTTTATACCTATAGCGTGACCAAATTCGTTACCAACAAACCAATTGTGGATACCAAGTTTACTTTCAATGCCAAGGATCATCCGGGAGTGGAAGTGATAGATTTGAGGTAATACAGAATCCAGAATTTGGAGAAATTGAAGAGGCTTGCAGGGTTTGTGAGCCTTTTTTTTTGTTATTGTCATTTGCTACGCGTCATTTATTGTCATTCATTGTCATTAGTAGTCATTAATGGTCATTGATGGTCATTGATAGTCGTTGAGCATTGCCCCATAGGTCCAAAGGACTCCTATGGAGGGTCCCTACGGGAAACATTATTTTAGCCACCAAGACACTAAGGCACCAAGAAGCACCAAGAAGATGAACCACGGAGGCACGGAGTACACGGAGCTACACGGAGGAAAATTTCCCGCAGATCTCGCAGATTTGCGCAGATCTTTAGAGTAGTATTATATTAAATCAGCGTTTATCTGCGGTATCTGCGGGAAATAAACGACTACTCCACAACAACCTTCCCCGTCCTCACTACCCCATCATCCCCCGTTAATTTCAGGAAATACAGACCGCTGCCCAGGTGGTTGCGCTGGAGTTGTATCTTATTGCAGTCGGCATATTGATATTGTGCCACCTGCTGGCCTTGCAGGTTGTAAACTTCCAGTGTTATACTGCGGTAGGTTTGGGGCAGGGTGATTTGCGTGGATTGGGTGAAGGGGTTGGGGGAGATGGAGTATGAATTTGGACTGTTATTTTCATTAATTTGGGTGGATAAGCTATCAAAAACGCATCGTATAGATAGACCATTTCGTTTAGGTTCGCCCCCCCATCCCACGCTGGCACTATTGAAATATAAAAAGATATTGGTATCTATTGCAGAGCTTATAGATGTCTTTGCCCAAAAACAACCACTGACTTCGTAACCCCAATATATAGCGCCCTCCAGGTATCTTTCGCCCCCAGGCATACCAAAAAAACCCGAACTATTATCGGCACCGGTATTAGGACCCATCCAATGATTAAGTTCTTTTAAATGTCCACCTGCAACGCTTTGCCCACCCAGATATTGAATTAGCAATTTCCAGTCATCC
>CAZNRQ010000738.1:0-2073 GCA_964574845.1 uncultured Bacteroidales bacterium | reverse complement strand
GAATATTAAGTTCATCATTTCGCCACGCTAACTCATTTCTTAAAGAAGCAACCTCGAGTTTTAAATCCCAATCCTCTATCTGTTGTATATGTAATCCTTCAATCATCTGGTTATATGCGTTCCAATTGCCTTTAACTTTTTTAAACATCATTGTTGGATGGTCATTAGACCAAGATCTTGGTGTATTGTGGCATATTATTAGTTTCCAGTTGTCTGGAAAATTCCAGGGCCCTTTGAAATGGTATACTCTCGAATTGGAAATATAAATATGCCCATCCTCTTTAACTAATTCGTCAAAATTCTTCAAGTAAAAATCTACATGTTTCTGCTCCATCTCCTGCATACTTTCCACGTTAATACATATATCGAATTCTGTATTTGATATATGCCCCATATGCCAAGGAGTCGAAATGAAAAAATCATATGCCATATCATATATGTCATTTAGGTAAAACCCTATGCGTTTATTTGGGAATGCTTTTTCTAGATATTCTTTTGCATATAATAATGATGCAGGTACTGCATCCACAATTACATAATGCAGCCTGCTATCTGTCCCGTTAGAAAATGCTTCTGCAAGACGCCCATATCCACCGCCAATTTCCAATATACAATATTTTTCTAAAGGGCGAAGCGGCAAAATATTTGTTATTAAATTAACATCCACAATACTCCCAAGATCGGTGTTTAGCATATTCTGCTTTAACGCTGTTTCCAATAAGTCATCGCCCACTAAACCACACAGATCAATACTATTAAGCAATGGTTGATATTGTTTAATTTGTTCATTAGTTACTGGTTGCATACCAACCTGCCCAATCCAAGGATCCATTATAAGCTTCATTGTTGAAAATTTAGATAAAAAAATGTTATAAATATAACCTTCATCTGTGTTTCTTTTATTATCTAAGTCTAAGGATTTGTTCAAAGAGTATTCACTCCAGACCCCAGAAGGTGCAAGTTCTTCACCATTTAAGTGCATATCTTCAATAATTCTCTCAAACGTCTGAAAATCACCATTAATATCAAAGCGCTCTCCTGCATGATATGAAATTATCGGGCGCCCCAGTTTTAAATTGGGGCGAATTGTTTCTGGTTCATCTTTTATTAATTCTTGCTTAATTAGATCTTTAGCTTGTTTTTTTTTATTTTGGCCATCATTAATATTTATCTCCATTGCTTTAGTCTCCTTGTAAAATTTCTATAGAGGTTGTAATAAGAATTAAAATATATCTATTTCGTTCGTATTATTTCATCTATATTAATACTGTTATACCATTGTTCATATCCTTTACCTGCCCAAGGCATTCCTCTTTCGAAATGGTATTTCCAAGGATATGCTTGTTCTCCAGTAAATTTATTTATCAAATTTTTTACTGGGCAAATTTCTTTCCCTGGATTTCCAGCAAATAGCATTTCCTTCCTCACGTTCTCCTTAACTAAACTAAATGCAGCTACTAAAGAACCTTCCCCAATGAGGATATTAGGGAATATTATGCTATTAGCACCAATAACCGAGAAATCATCCAAAATAGGTCCCTGATTCTCGTTTGACGGTGGGGTGTTGTCATTAGTTAATATAACATGAGGGAATATCCAAACGTAATTTTTGATTTTGGTAAATTCGCAAATAAAAACATTACTATGAATGCTTGTGAAATCTCCAATCTCACATCTACCTTGTATATCTGTTAAGGTTCCAACTCTAACATTATTTCCTATTGACGAATCTTCTCTGATATTTACCTTATGCCCCGTTATAATATTATCACCAATTGTTGTGTTTCCATAAATGACATTCTCTGTTCTAATCAAAGCATTTTCACCAATGACAAGCCTGTGAATCTTGTTTTTTCTATTCTCATAGAAATCAACGAGGTATTCCCCCAAAATACTTTTTGCGCCAATAAAACTGTTCTTTTTTATATGGACATTATCTCTGATTATACAATGGTAATCAATATAGACATTGTCTTCAATCACAACATTTTCGCCGATTGTTGTCCCTTCTCTTATTGTTACATTTAATCCAATTTTTGGAGATTTATAAATAATCACATACATATTATTTGG
>CAZNRQ010000737.1:0-2082 GCA_964574845.1 uncultured Bacteroidales bacterium | reverse complement strand
TTTTAAAAATGCGCGGAAAGGTTTCGTTGGTTATGCAAATACTTGGATAGGTTTTGCCATCCTTCATTAATACATTATAGCGTGGCTGATATTGTTTAATCAGATTGTTTTCGAGCAGGAGGGCATCTTCTTCGGTTTCTACAACGATGTACTTCAGCGTTACAATATTTTTTACCAACACATTAGTTTTACCCGAATCATGTACCTTGTTGAAATAGGAACTAACCCGTTTCTTCAAATTCTTCGCTTTGCCAACATAAATTATTTCATCGTTTACATTATAGTACTGGTACACCCCCGGTTTGTCCGGCAGTGCGTTTACCTGTTCTTTTAATGTATTTAATGTTTTCATATTGGACCCTAGCCCCTAAAGGGGAATATTTGGTTTGTTTATTTTGTTGTTTGTTCCACGTGGAACAAACATGGTGGAATAAATTGTTTCACGTGGAACAATGGATTTGTGATATAATGAGACGCACAATTGTGCGTCTCTACTTTATCTGCCCAGCAGTACCAGCAATATATTTACGTCGCTTGGTGAAATGCCGGGAATACGGCTGGCCTGGCCAATGTTTTCAGGATCTATTTTCGTTAGCTTCTGACGTGCTTCGGTGGATAGCGATTGAATACTGTTGTAATCTATTCGTCCCCGAATGTTGATATGCTCTAAGCGTTTAAGCTTTTCGGCGATTAATTTTTCCCGTTGAATATAGCCTTCGTATTTCAGAAGCACTTCGGTTGCTTCGATTATTTCTTCTTTTCTGCTACCGATTTCATTGATTTTGGTCTTCAGTGCAGGAACAGCTTCGGCCAGCATTTCGATTCCAAGCTGAGGACGTAATACTAAATCGCTCAATTTGCAACCGTGTTTTAATTCGGACGAATCATTTTCAGCCAGAAAATCATTGATTGCATTTGGTTTTATTGACTCGGTTTTGATGAAATCAGTAAGAATAGCCTGTGCTTCTTTTTTTGTCTGCAACTGATTAAAGCGGTTTTGTGTGGCTAAACCAATGGCGTATCCTTTTTCGGTAAGGCGCATATCGGCATCATCTTGTCGGAGAATAAGGCGGTATTCGGCACGCGAAGTAAACATGCGGTATGGTTCGTCCACTCCTTTGGTAACCAAATCATCAATTAATACGCCAATATAGGCTTCGTTACGGGCAAGGGTGAATTCTTTTCCGCCATGACAATTGATATGCGCGTTTATTCCTGCAATTAATCCCTGACCTCCGGCTTCTTCATAACCGGTAGTTCCGTTTATTTGTCCGGCAAAAAAGAGATTCCTGATTTTCTTCGTCTCAAGCGTGTGTTTTAATTGAGTCGGGTCGAAGAAATCGTATTCAATTGCATAGCCGGGTCGATAAAGCTGGGCATTTTCCAGTCCAACAACGGTATGAATAGCATCAATCTGAACCTGAAGCGGGAGCGAGGAGGAGAAACCATTCAAATAGTATTCTTGAGAATCGACTCCTTCGGGTTCAAGAAATAACTGGTGCGAAAGTTTATCGGCAAATGTGATGATTTTTGTTTCAATACTGGGACAATAGCGCGGGCCAATACTCTGAATTTGCCCGTTGTAAAGCGGAGAATCTGCTAATCCTTTCCGCAATTCATCGTGGGTAGTTTCATTGGTATAGGTAATCCAGCAACTGCGTTGTGTAAGTTCCCGTTTGGCTTCTTCGAGAAATGAGAATTTGTGAAAGTCATTTTCTCCGATTTGCTCGGCCATTTTTGTAAAATCAATGGTTCGACCATCTATACGACAGGGGGTGCCTGTTTTCATTCTATCGGTGATGAAACCGATAGATTTTAGTTGTTCGGTAATACCAAACGAGGCAGGTTCTGAAACACGACCACCGCTTAACTGATTTTTGCCAAAGTGCATAAGTCCTCCAAGGAAAGTTCCTGCGGTGAGGACGACAGATTTTGCTTTCATTTCGACTCCGAGAGCTGTGATAACTCCGGTAACTGCACCGTTTTCGAAAGTCAGTTGTTTGACCGTGTCCTGCCAGATATAGAGATTGGGCGTATTCGATACAGTTAGTACCCCCTGTTTGATAAATTCCTGACGGTCGC
>CAZNRQ010000736.1:0-2086 GCA_964574845.1 uncultured Bacteroidales bacterium | reverse complement strand
ACTATTCACGTTTGGGGTTTTTATAATTTACCGCTTGGGAAGTCAGATTCCTGCTGTCGGTGTAAATGTTGATGCCCTAAGTCAAATGGTAGAACAAGCCAAAGGGTTGGGTGGACTTTTTTCATATCTCGATTTATTTTCTGGTGGTAGTTTAAGTCATTGTACAATTTTTGCTCTTGGTATTATGCCATACATTACATCTTCTATTATGATGCAAATGCTCGGCATGACGATCCCTTCGCTTGAACAATTGCTCAAAGAAGGTGACTATGGGCGTAAAATTGTAAATCAATATACAAGGTATTTGGCATTTGGAGTTGCCATTTTCCAAAGTTTTGGTTATGCGTTAATGCTTGAACATAGCAACCTTGCAATCAATCCAGGATGGGGTTTCCGGTTTACTTTTGTGCTTTCCTTGACCATATGCTCTATGTTTGTCATGTGGCTTGGCGAGCAGATATCTTTATTCGGGATTGGGAATGGAAGTTCTATGATTATTTTTGCTGGTATCGTTGCACGAGTTCCAGTAGATATTCATAGGCAGTGGTATATGGTTTCGCAAGGTTTTCTAGATTGGTACGTAGCTGTCTTGGTGCTTGTCCTGTTCGTTATTATTACCGCTTGCATTGTGTTCTTAGAGCGAGGCGAACGAAAAATTCCTGTTCAATACGCAAGGCGTGTTGTAGGTCAAAGAGTCTATGGCGGGCAAAGTACCTATATTCCTTTTAAAATTAACACCCCAGGTGTTATGCCAGTAATTTTTGCGAGTGCTGTATTGAATGTTCCTCGCTTTATTGCTGCAACATTAGCTCAACAATTTGCCTTTTGTGCTTGGCTTAGTGAAGTCCTTTCCTATACAAGTATAACATCTATGGTTCTCGACTTTTTTGCTATTATCTTCTTTTCATTCTTTTATACAGCATTGGTATTTAATCCTGAAGAGTTGGCTGATAATATTAAAAAGAGTGGTGGTTTTATTCCTGGAATTCGACCAGGTAAAAAAACTGCAGAATTTTTCAACTACATATTGACGCGTGTCGGATTGGTTGGCGCAGTTTATTTAGCTATATTAGCTATTACTCCTACCATTATTGCTCGTACGCTGGGTGTCGGGCTTACTCTTGGTGGTACTAGTATGTTGATTATGGTTGGTGTTGGGCTTGAAACGGCAGCTCAGATTGAATCATATCTTATCGAACACAGGTATGAAGGGTTCTTGAGTTCAGGCAGGATGCGCGGGAGATCGAGTCGATGAACAATGTTGCGAAAATCTACATTTTCATCGGGCCTCCCGGATCAGGCAAAGGAACTATGGCCCAAGAATGTGTAAAAGAATTACACTGGGCAACATTGTCGACAGGTGCTTTATGCCGGCAGCATATTGGTCAGCAGACGGAAATTGGTAAACAGATAGATTTAATTATTAAATCTGGTAAACTAATTCCTGATGAGTTGATAGCTTCAATGGTAGAAGAATGGCTGGCAAAACAGGTTGATGAAGCTGAAGGAATTATTCTTGACGGATATCCTCGTACCGAACAACAAGTGAAACTGCTTTATAATCTGTTACTCACTAAATACCCTGGCGTACATCTTGGCGTTGTAAAGTTTGACATTAGCGATGACATTGTTATTGAGCGCTTATCAAGCCGATTGATTTGTCAAAACAAAGATTGTCAAGCAGTGTATTCTACTGCTCCTACTGCTGGATTGGCTCCTAAGCGGGCACAGCAGTGCGATCGATGTTCTGGCTTATTAGTTCAACGTGCGGATGATAAACCAGATGTTATTCGTGATAGGTTGGCTGTATACCATCAGCATGATACGTCAGTTGTTTTTGAAAAAATAGGCCAGGCGATAGATGTGATTAATGCTGATAGACCATTCGATGAAATTGCAAGAGATTTTAAGCAACTAATAAAGTGTGATTGTGCATGATGATACCGATACTTAATGACGCAGAATTATTAAAGATGAGAGCAGCGGGCGTTTTGTTGGCAGAGATATTTGAGTTGCTTGAGCCAAAGGTAATCGCGGGTGTATCGACTTTAGAGTTAGATTCTTTGATAGAACGAGAGCTTAATGC
>CAZNRQ010000735.1:0-2087 GCA_964574845.1 uncultured Bacteroidales bacterium | reverse complement strand
CGTTATATTCTCTTTTAAGTCTACCCTGAAACCTACAACGTCTCCAGAAAACAATGATGCAAATTTTTGATTTGCTTTTGGAATATCATAAGTCGAAGTAACTCCATCAGAATTGATAATCGTTATATTGTTAGAATCCCCATTTGTAATAATATTTTTTGAAATTACCACGCCCAATTGGTTATGAGTTCCACCTATTATTCCTATTTGAGTGAAGGAATTGTAAAGCAACATTGCAGAATCCCCTCTATTTATATTCTTTATCCCAAGATCGATGCCATTAAGTATTCCCAGTTCATTCGCCTTGTTAATAAAGCCATTTGGCCAATTGGCATTTAAGGATTTATCCTGGTAACCCATTGCTCTGATGGTCATAGTAATCATTTCATTTAAAGTCACTATATTGCCTGGTCTAAAGGTATTGTCTCCATAACCGTTTATTATGCCTGATTTTGCTGCGTATGCTATATCTGAAGATGCCCAGGCATATCCAGTCAGATCATTGAAAACAGGAGCATAACTTAAATCAAAAGTAGGATTTAAAACCATCACAATCATCTTGCATGCTTCCGCACGGTTCAAAGTTTGTGTTGGTTTAAATGTGCCATCTGGATACCCTTTGACTATACCTGCAGAAATCAAAGTCGAAACTGCAACTTCATATTTTGTTCCAGTAATATCATTTGGTATAGTCCCTACGGCAAAAGTGTTAATAGGAGCAGCAAATATTAGTAATGTGGCAAATATTGCAATTAATAATTTCTTCATTGTATATTCCTCCTAAAATGATGCAGATTATGTGACTACTTTAATTTACAGTATAATTATATCCCTAGAATTTTCTTGTTGCAAATGCAAAGCAGAATATCAAGATTTTTCAAAACAAGACAACATCTAGTATAAAATGTTGCCTTGTCTTAATTTGATTATTTTATCAATGTTCTATTCTGCTGTTGACCCATCTTCCACTGTAGTGGTAGGTGTTGATATTGTTCCAGCATCTGTCACTGGTGCAAGCGGAAGTACAAATTGCTCATATGTCCTATAGTCCATAAGCATTGACTGCTCTCTTGTTGTATTCCCTTTTGGATCTACTTTCCCAGCACCTATTCCATTGACTATACCTTCTTGGTTCATAAATCTCACCGCATCAATGGCCCAAATAGCGATTTGACTTTCATCTGCAAATACATTTGCATAATCTGCGCCTACCGTATAAATTCCATCCGGTTTTGCAGCCTTAAGCTCTCTTAAAAGCATTACACTCAATTCCTGCCTTGTGATATTCGCATTTGGTGCGAATTTATCTGCTGATACTCCATTAACGATTCCCAAAGCAAATGCTTTCAATACGTCCTCATTTGTAGTATCGGTGAAAGGATTTGGTGAAACGGGAACTGCAATTTCGCCAGTTGCCTTTTCGTATAGTTTCACAACCAATTCACTGAATTCTAATCTAGTTATTGGTTTGTCATATTTGCTTAACAATGTATCAACAGTCAATCCAGCTGCAACTGCTTTATCTATTTCCGCTGTTGCCCATGGGCTTGGAGTATCGCTGTATACTGGTCCAATAACTACTGGCGGCGGTGTT
The DNA here is from genome assembly GCA_964574845.1 of uncultured Bacteroidales bacterium. GTDB lineage: Bacteria > Bacteroidota > Bacteroidia > Bacteroidales > CAIWKO01 > CAIWKO01. The sequence goes on along the minus strand of CAZNRQ010000735.1, from coordinate 493 downwards.
ACCGTTGCCTTTGCTGTGGTTATAGCAAGCTCGTTTGAAGCTGCTGATGTTCCATATGTATTGTAGGCTTTAACTCTATAGTAGTATGTAGTTGCAGGCTTTAAACTGCTATCCGTGTAGGTTGTAACATTGGCACCCAAAGTTGCCAAAGCCATCCACGATGAACCTCCCAATAATATTCGTTCGAGCTTGAAACCAGTTTCAGTTGCTGAGTTATCTTTCCAAGTAAGCTTTGCTGTTGTTGCTGATGGAGCAAATGCTGTTTGTAATGCAAGTAAAGTTGGTGCTGCTGGCGCTGTTCCGGTAGGTGTACCACCGCCACCGCCACCAGTGCTACCCGTAGCTCCAGATACTACATCTACTCCGGCTCCAAGTGGGAGTAGGGTTAATGTCATCAGAATAACCGCGGCAATCGCCATTAATTTTTTCATTTAAAATCCTCCTTGTGTTGCATAGGTATTAACCCTGCTTGTTTCTTTATAGTCTTCATATA
>CAZNRQ010000734.1:866-2090 GCA_964574845.1 uncultured Bacteroidales bacterium | reverse complement strand
GCATTATTAACCAAAACATTTACTTTGAGATCACTTTTCATCACCACCTTAACAGCGTTCTTCATTTCCTCTTTGTTTGTGATGTCAAAACAAAGAGGCACGATCTGAACAACATACTTTTCGGCCAGCTCATGGCATCGTGTTTCAAATTCTGGTGTCAGGCTTCGCGCACATGCCCAAACATTCGCGCCATGCTTAGCAAAATTCTCCAGCATCGACTTACCAATTCCACGGGCACAACCGGTAATAATGGCGTTTTTCCCACCAAGTACTTTTTCTGAATTCACTTCATCCCTCCATCGACTCGAATAATTTGCCCGGTCATATAACTCGACAGATCCGAGGCCAGAAAAAGTATGGCGTTGGCCACTTCGCTACTGCTACCCATTCGCTGAATGCTCATGCCTTTAATGTGACCAGCGAGGACGTTTTCGGGCACCACTGCGTTCATGTCCGTGTCAATCACACCCGGAGCAATGGCGTTTACACGAACCCCTTGGGGAGCAAGCTCGCGAGACATAGTTCGCGTGGCGCCAATCAATGCGGCTTTACTTGAACTATATGCCAACTGTCCATAGCTGCCGTCAAGCCCGGAAATCGAGGCAATATTGATAACACTGCCGCGCTTTTGCTTAAGCATCACCTTAGTTATATACTGCGTAATAAGAATTTGTGAGAAATAATTAACCTCAAAAATAAGCTTAAGCTGTTCCATTGAGGTCATGTGAAAAATCGCATCTTTTGTAAAACCAGCCACATTAACAAGTACATCGATTGGCTGTTTATCTGAAATAATGGTTTTTAACCCCGCCTTAATGGCTACCGTATCAGTAAGATCAAAGTATACATACTTTATCCAGGTACCCGTGCGCAAGGCAAGCTCAACACAGAATTGTTCGAATTCCGCATCAGCATATTGTGCGCATGCCCAAACATTTGCGCCTTGTTCCGCAAATGTTTCAAGCGTCTTTTTGCCGATGCCTTTCAAGCATCCAGTGACAACAGCATTTTTCCCACTCAAAAGCATCAAAATTTCTCCTTACAGATATTTAGCAACAATCTCTTTTGCCTTTTCGAAACTGCTCATATCAATGACATCTTCCGTATCAATCATAATATCAAAAGCTTCTTCAATAGCGGCAATAAGTGCCATGTGCGCCACAGAGTCCCACTGTGCTATTTCAGCATAACGCAGGTTGTCATTCACAATGCTCACGTCAATGT
>CAZNRQ010000734.1:0-856 GCA_964574845.1 uncultured Bacteroidales bacterium | reverse complement strand
CGTCAATGTCAAGGCTTTCCGCAAAAGTGGACTTCAGTTTACTTTCCATTTGATAGTTTTCTATTAAATTAATCCCAATATAAAAACTCTACACACAAGGCTTAACTAAGAACAATTTCTATAGAATAAGCAGTATGAGATACCTTAAGATCCTCTGAAAGCCTCCATAGTCGCCTGCCCGTCCTGACTGATACCTACCCGCCTGAAAACCTTGATAAAGGTAATCCAAAGAATTTTAATATCCAGCCGTATCGACCAATTATCAACATACCAAACGTCCAGCCTGAATTTCTCCTCCCAACTGATAGCGTTACGCCCGTTCACCTGCGCCCAGCCAGTCATCCCGGGTTTCACCTCATGCCGTCGATTCTGCTCTGAAGAGTATAGCGGGAGATACTCCATCAAGAGCGGACGCGGGCCCACAAGACTCATATCACCCTTGAGCACATTCAACAGCGTAGGAAACTCATCAAGACTGGTTGAACGAAGAAACCTTCCAAACGAGGTGAGCCGATCACTATCCGGCAAAAGATTACCCGCAGCATCCCGCGCATTGGTCATCGTCCGGAACTTCAACATGCGAAAAGGCTTGCCATTCTGGCCAGGACGCAATTGAGAGAAGAATACCGGGCTGCCATGAAATAACCTTACCAAAAGAGCAAGAATAAGCAAAAAAGGCGAAATCAAAAGAAAACCGGGAATGGTGAGAACCAGATCGAAAAGACGTTTCAGCATAATGGTATTACCAGATCGTTTGTAAAAAACCATTTACAGCCTTTCCACAAGAGTAACTGCCAAACCGGTACAACGTGAAATCGTTTCGATGTCAACACCTGCATCTTTAAACCTTTTTGCA
>CAZNRQ010000733.1:0-2092 GCA_964574845.1 uncultured Bacteroidales bacterium | reverse complement strand
GATGATAGACTCCGATGGAGTGCTCAAATCGGGTATGCGTTGCTCCGGGATAAACCTGCTGCGAGAAGGAGAGCTGCCGAATTCCCTTAAGGCGAAGAAAGGATGGGTGCGACAGAATTTTTTTCATCGCTCCGCCAAGCGGGATATGGCCCCATACAGGGATGCGGATAAATCCGCCATCAGATTGAAAAAGAAGGTTTTCGGCTATCATGAGGTTTTGCGCTTTGCTATGGTTTGTTCGTTCAAGATACGCAAGAAAGGTGGTCTGCCAAATTGCCGACCATGATCTCTATCCGCAACCAGGTGAGATGATTCTGTTTGTAACCATTATTTCAATCAGGCATATATGCTGTTTGCAGGGGTTCAATTGAGAAAGATATCGCCCTATATGATATATGATTTTTGGTACATGCAAAAAGTATATAAACTATATGTATCCGGCGTGTATGGTATCATGAGAAAGTTTTTTTTATAAAAAAAAACGCACGATTATTTGATTTAATTAATCTAAAATTGTACAATACGAATGTATCATTTTATTATTAATTACGATTATACAAAAGAAATACAACAGCGGGCGCGTTATTTCGCTGAGTCTATTTTCTTATTTATCTTTGAGGCCAATTTATCTGCTGGGATAAATTTTACTACAACTCAGATCAGCTTCTGTTGTGTGGTGATTTTATTGTTACCACTTTAAATATAATATGTTGGCATATATGCCGAATGTGTTTTTTGTCTGATTATTCAGGGTTTGATATAATTATTGCGAATTATTTCTTCTGTGTATACTTGAGGGAAATGTGGAATTTTTACGACAAGTATTGCTGTGCAGCATTTACGTATTTGTCGAAAACAATAGCACGACAGCGATAGATGTTCGAGAGCGCATTGGTATGATTTGCATGATTTTTTCGGCAAAAAGAATGTTTTGGCAATCCAATTCAAATAACCAAACAACAATCATCATGAAATACTTTGCAATATCCCGCGCGATTAGCCAGCTTGGCATGATGCTTTTGCTCAGCGGTCTGAGTTTCGTTTTTGCCCCACTTGTTTCCACTGCGATAACGGTTGGTGAGCACTATCGAGGCGGTATTGTTTTTTATGTGGATGGCAGCGGCGAGCATGGTCTTGTTGCCGCCAAAACAAATATTGCGGGCAAATCGCATGGCATGAAACCAGGGAACTTTTCCTGGTATGATGCAAAAGAGGCCTGCAAGAATTTTGAGAGCGACGGTTACCATGACTGGTTTTTGCCGAACGCCTGGCAACTGAACCAGCTCTACAAAAAGAAAGATGTTGTTGGTGGTTTTGCTGACCACTTCTACTGGAGTTCCTCGCAGGATGACGGAGAGGACGCATGGTACCTTTATTTCTACAGTGGAGACCAGAACCACGAAGTCAAGCTGGCCAGTGGTTGGGTTCGGCCTGTGCGTGCTTTTTAGCCCTGGCCATTCCGATCCTGGGGACAAGCGAACTGAGTTTCATGGCTCATAAAGACTTTGTTAGAGCATCCCTGGCCTGTTGAGCAAGTGGTAACAAAAGGCTTTCGCTTCCAGTGGTGAAGAAGAGTTGTCTCTGTTATAAACCCAAAAAGCCCCTGACCTTCGGTCGAAGTCAGGGGCTTTTTGGGTAGATTCATCGTGTTGATCATATTCGCTCTACAAGAGCTCCACAGGAATTGATTCCAGACATACCGGGCACATCATAAATACCTTCTAACGCAATTAGTACCCTCAAAAAAATACACTGAATATGGTTATAGCATTCATGGCAATAACTGATACGCTATTACAGGATATAGGAGGTGTTACTGTATGTTGATCTCTCTATCAATAATCTTTTTTATAACCATTAATTTTTTCTGATCTTCAGATAAAATGCTCAAATTCAAAATTTCAGAGCTGTTTTGTACAAGTGCATTATGAAAATCCTTCTTTCTCTGCACAATCCGGTTTGGATATTCGATTGCATGAATGTCTTCTTTTACAAAAACGGCAACAAAATCATTCCAGATATCTATTTGACTGCTTACAAAAGATTCGAGCATGCCTGGCGAATAATTGTTTCTTTTAGCCCAGGTCACCAG
>CAZNRQ010000732.1:0-2094 GCA_964574845.1 uncultured Bacteroidales bacterium | reverse complement strand
TCCATAACGTGGTAAGCAGCGCCTATACATTTTTTCAGAAAAGCAACAGCATCATCTTTGGAGTTGAATCGGTTGGCAATGTCAGCCTTTATTTTATGAGTTTTCCCATCTTTCTCGAAAGAGAATATTCCGGATACCTTATAATAATTAACAGAAGTAAAATTTTTGATCTCGTCTTCCCTTTCGACGATCAAACGAACCGCCACAGATTGAACACGGCCTGCAGACAAGGAAGGGCGAACCTTTTTCCACAATAAGGGCGAGAGTTCATAACCTACCAATCGATCGAGAACGCGGCGGGCCTGCTGGGCATCCACCAGGTCGATGTTGATGCTTCGCGGATGCTGAATGGCTTCGGTGATGGCTGTTTTGGTGATCTCATGAAATACGATGCGCTTTGCCTTGCTCATTTCAATCTTCAGTGCTTCCGCCAGATGCCACGATATGGCCTCCCCTTCGCGGTCCTCGTCAGATGCCAGCCATATGGTTTCGGATTCTTTGGCCAGTTTCTTGAGTTCGTTGACCACCTTAACCTTATCGGCCGGGATCTCGTATTTGGGCATAAAATTGTTTTCAATATCAACACTGATGTTTTTGGCCGACAAATCGCGGATGTGTCCAAAACAGGATCTTACAGTATAGTCTTTGCCTAAAAAGTTTTCAATAGTTTTTGCTTTTGCCGGGGACTCGACAATAACCAGGTTTTTTATCATGAACAGTGTTTTTCTGAAAAGTTTTGCAAAATAAAACAAAAAATATTTTTAAAAGACTATTTATTTTTCAAAAGATTGGATTACCTACCTTTGCAAATATTTTCAAGAAAACGATGGAACAACGGACATTTTACATTGAAACTTACGGTTGCCAAATGAATTTTTCGGATAGCGAAATCGTGGCTTCCGTATTGAAAGATCATGACCTGAAAATTGAAACCGATTATAAAAAAGCTGATATAATTCTTCTGAACACCTGCTCGATACGCGACAATGCCGAACAAAAAGTGCATAACCGCCTCCGGCATCTGAATGCCCTCAAGAAAAAGAAAAAACATCTGGTGGTGGGCCTTTTGGGATGCATGGCCGAGCGACTGAAAGAAGAACTGTTTGCCGACGGAACCATTGACCTGATTGCCGGGCCCGACTCTTACCGAAGCCTGCCCCAACTGATAGACTCGATAAGCCACGGCCAGAAAGCTTTTAATATTATGCTTTCGGCGGAAGAGACTTACGCAGATATCAATCCCGTAAGGATAGACAGCAACGGGGTTTCGGCATTCATTTCGATCATGCGCGGTTGCCAGAACTTTTGCTCGTATTGTGTGGTGCCATTCACCCGCGGGAAAGAGCGCAGCCGCGACCCGGAAACCATTGTGGCCGAAGCCGCCAAATTATTCAGCGATGGATTTCGCGAGATCACCCTGTTGGGACAAAACGTGAATTCATATCGCTTCGGCGAAGTCACTTTTCCCAAACTGATGGCTATGGTAGCTGAAGTGAATCCATTGCTGCGCATAAGATTTGCAACATCTCACCCAAAAGATATCTCTGACGAACTGATTCAGACGATAGCCACATACCCCAACATTTGCAAATATATTCACCTACCTTTACAATCGGGCAGCAACCGAATGCTGAAACTGATGAACCGCAAATACACGCGGGAGTATTACCTCGAAAGAATTGCTACTATATATAATAGTATACCCGACTGCGGTGTTTCGACCGACATCATTGCCGGTTTCTGCGGCGAAACCGAGGCCGATCACCAGGATACCCTGTCGGCTATGCGCCAATCGGGATATTGCTATGCGTTTATGTTCAAGTATTCTGAGAGACCCAACACCACGGCCGCTAAAACTCTGAAAGACGATGTATCGGATGCCGACAAAACCCGCCGTTTGAACGAGATCATCAGCCTGCAGCACGATCTTTCGCACGAAAGCAACCGCCGCGATCTGGGCAAGGTGATGGAGGTGCTGGTCGAGGGCACTTCGAAACGCTCGCGCAAACAATTGTTCGGACGCAACTCGCAAAACAAGGTGGTGGTGTTTAATGATGAAATTCACAAACCCGGCGATTATGTGATGGTGAAGAT
>CAZNRQ010000731.1:0-2094 GCA_964574845.1 uncultured Bacteroidales bacterium | reverse complement strand
GGCTACATCCATTTGAATAAAGGTTTCTCCATCGCCGAATTTGCCATCAATGATCTCTTTTTCCGTTCCCCCTTTAAACCCCGAGATGATCCCACGGGTGAGGGTACTTTCTATGCCTTGCGGATTGCCCAACACACAAATATCCTGACCTTTTTCGGGCTTCTCATCCGATATTTTTAATATGGTAAAGCGCCTGTCTGCTTCAACCCGGAAAATGGCATAATCGTAAGTAGTATTGGTTTTGATCACGTCTTTGATCTCATAAACCTGACCATCGCTGGTCTTAATATTGAAACTGCTGCCTCCCTGTAAAACATGGGCATTGGTGATTCCAATGCCGTCAATACTGACAAAGAATCCTGTTCCATAGGCAATAGGAGTGCCGCTGCTGTTTCTGGTTTCTATCAGGAATACAGCCTTCTCAGCATATTTCACCAGGTCTTTCAGGTTGTTGAAGGTAGGAACGGTATCTGTTGTGGTTAAATCGTTATCAGGGTTGAATAGAGAGGTATTATTCACTGCGTACCATAATGCGAAAGAAAGAGTGAACACAGAACCCAAAATGATCAATAAGATAATCCACCACTTCGATTTCTTTTTCTTTTTTCGGGTTTGATGTTCCGAGCTGCTGGGTAGGTATTGCATCCATGGGAGGACGGTACGGGCTATTTTAACCTCATCACCAGGATGAAGGGCACAGGTTTCGACTTTGCGGTTGTTCACATAAGTGCCGTTAGAGGAATTATTATCCTGTACGATGGCCATTTTCAGGTCGGTAATGTGCAAAAAAGCGTGTTTGGAGGAAGCATATTCATCGCTGACAATGATATCATTTTCTGAGCTTCTTCCAATGGAATAACTATTAATGATATTGCCAACTTTAGCATGATTCGGAGCTTGGCTGAAGTATTCCTGCCAAGGAATCACAAACTCTCCCAGTTTCACAATGTCATTATAGTTTAACGGACTTTGGGTGATCCTGAAACCATTTACGTAAGTTCCGTTCCTTGAACCCAGGTCGGTAATGGAATAGCTGCCATCATCGTTTTGAACAATACAAGCGTGCTTGCCGGATACAAAAGGGTCGGATAGGACGACATCGTTGCCGGCATTTCGTCCAATGTTAACTGTTCTCATTTGGAGAAAGGAGTTTTGACGAATTCATTACTACTGACGTCGTATGCCAGCAAATAGTTCTGTCCGTCCTTTTTGTCGAGCAGCAAAAGTCCACTCTTTTTTACGGTGTCAAAAACTTTGGTACGAATGGTCTTAATTTCCCCAAAGAAATCTATTTGGCTTTCTTCGGTATACTTACCCGTAAAATACTTTGTGCCTTTGACCATTCGCTTCATATAAATGGTTTCATCAGAACTTTCGGAATAGATGAGTTTGGTATCCTGATCGTTTTCGCTGGTAAAAACCAGCAATAAGTGTTTTGATTCCGAGGGGTTTTCCGAAACACAGGCCAGATCATCCCGGCCATCTTCGTTGAGATCGATGAGGAAGTAATTGGAATACTCTGAACTGCTCAAATTAGATTTAACTTTCCAGTCGCTTTTGTTCCCGCTTTTTATCATTCCTTTGGATTGATAGTAGTTTATCACTGCTTTTTTAAACTGAACCGGAATATCTTTTATGGCTTCTTCAGGAAAAATCTCTTTGGCTATCTCATAATCATCCTCACTGCCAAGATAATCAGAGGCAATGTAACCTTTCTTTTTATCGTCGGTAGTAACTTCAGCCCAATGCAGACCATCACTTCCTTCTTTGGAATCGCTTTCCACCATAGTAACCTTATCACCAAACTTAAGAAGCGTGATTCCGTTCGTCTGATCATTTATGTTTTTTGAGGTACGCAGCCATAGTTTATTGGCCATAACATACATTTCGTGATCAGGATATAAAAGCTTAAATGCAGTAGCAATTAACCCAGTAGTCAACAGCAAACCGAAAAAGATATTCCAGAAAACTATCCAGCCTTTTCTTCTTTTGTTAGGAGTTACAGTTTTTTCTTTTACCTGCTTTTCTTTATTCCTGACGGCTTGTGGTTTGACAGTATTATCGCTTACCTTAACCGGTTTTTCCTTTGCAGAT
>CAZNRQ010000730.1:0-2095 GCA_964574845.1 uncultured Bacteroidales bacterium | reverse complement strand
TGATGGTAATTGTAAAGCGGACACTCACAAAATGGGGATACCCGCCCGACAAGCAACAAAAGGCAATTGACACGGTTTTGAAACAAGCGGAGTTGTTGGCGGATAGTTTTACGAAGTAATGCCAAGAGGGCGTTTCTAATTCTTTTCACAGGTTTTTTTTCGATGAGGGAGGTAAGGTTTACCTCAAGCGTCGCATATATCCTTTTTCTAAAAAACACCCGCTTATTTATCCGGTGAAATGGAGTTTTCCTGACTTTCAAGCATGCCGTCTTCATATGGTCAAAGAGTAAGTTGCATAGCTGTGGCAAATTAGCCCATTCATCATTAGGCCACCAACCGGCCACTGCAACCATTATAATTCCACCACAAGCCTTATTTGCTGCGTCTAGGTCATTCTTCGCTTCCATTGGAACCACTATTTCTATAAAAATCTACTTAATATAGTATTTCGCCTTTTTTTGCCCAAAAAAGATCTGATAATGGGCCTTATTCGGATTTTATTAATAAATGTCTATTAGAGCAATGGTTAAATTCGGGTAGAATGCGGGGGGAATACTGGTAGAATGCTAGTAGAATTCTGGTACAATACAGGCAGATACAGGTAAAAAAATGGCAGATTAAAACCAAGTTTTCATTTTCTGCTGATAGAATGCTGGTACATTTCTTATTGATCCCCGAAATATTCAATGCTTGGCTGGTAAATCATCGATGGGTTCGTAGAATGCAGGGATATTTTTCGCATTTTCCTAATAGTGGACGAAAAAACACTGGTAGTTTACAGCAAAATCTCTATACCATCCGCTGTCAAGTCAAGCATGCCAGCATTATGATCGTGTTACGCATCGGCGTTTTCGCATTTTTTCACGGAGAAAATGTAAAAACGCTGGCAGATTATGAAGAATCTCTAAAACATCCATTGAAATACTGGCATAACAGAATTAAGTTTGTGGAATGCATTACTTTTCTATGGATAAACTGGCAATTGCCTATTGAAATTTCCAAAACAGCCTCTCATACGGGACACACCAGCATTAAGTTCGCGGAATACATCGGTGTTTCCGCAGTTCTCCCGAGCAAAGGCGGCTAGTTTTTCTTTAAAGCACTAAAAAATAAACTATTCGCCTGTTTAATATAATCTTCAATGCTGTTTAGTCCCACACTCTTGCGTCTTTCATTGAGTTTGTCCGGGTCAATTACCCCCTTAGGAATTATAAACGAAGTATTATCGCTGTTGTATTCTAATTGTGTCCCAAAGACCTGTAATCGTCCATTGTGTAGATTTACCCGATCAACTAGGTAAGCATAATTTGCTCCTGATGCTTTTTTCGCATCTACTTCAATTTTCATTTTTAATAAAACACTATCTTGAAATGATGGAATTGCGTCTTGGTGCTGAACGAGAAGCCAAAAATTACGTGAACCTTCTTGTCCAACCAAGTCGTAGTTTGGGAAACCATATTTAGCAAAGATTTGTTTAAGGATAAAATAGTTCATGCTGTCAATTAGGCGAACCTGCTTGTACATGGCTTTTTCTGACAACGTATCGTTAATTAACTCACCGGTTGAATGATTATGGATAATAGTCCTCCATTTTTGATCATCAGCTGCCATACTGTCTAGTAAATATATGAGTGGTATATTGTATGTAGCAACTGCTTCATATTTTTTCTCTCTGTTTTGATATATTAAATCTAATAACGGTTGCCAACGATTGTCTGCCCTCAATGACATTAGATCAGGATCAGTTGTAATATGACGATAATCAGAATATTTGCCAATATTGGCAATGCGATTCAAATTATAAAATGCACTGTCAGGATATCCAGCTAAAGCCCATGAACACGATGCATTATAACGATCATCCATAAGCCCATACCCCCCGTAAGTTTTAAACGCCTCGGTATATTTCTCAGCTGATTTCTTATAATCCTTTATCATAGACAACGAGTCAGCCATCTTAACGAGTGCATAATATACTGGTGATGGATAAGGTTCAGGTGGCGGATTAGTCTGACCAGTAACAAACCCAATACTCAGAAATGTATAAAAAATTGTAATGAGTTTTTTCATGACGCTTTTTTTACACGTTATCTCT
>CAZNRQ010000729.1:0-2098 GCA_964574845.1 uncultured Bacteroidales bacterium | reverse complement strand
ATTCAACCACTTCTATGTTGTAATCCTCGCATTTCGCAATATTTTTTATTGCACTAAATAAATTCTTACTCTGGTCAAACCTTCGGGTAATACTGATCCTGAAGGTTCTCCCCTTTTCTGTAAGTTATACCGGGCTCAATGCCCGGCATAACTTAACTGACCTTCGGTATAAAACGTCACCTTTGGTCTCCCCTTTTGTTGATCAAAACCGATCTATAAAAACAACCTTCTATCAACGGACATAAATTAATTTAGCCGCATTTCTGTGTTCAATTTATTATAGATAAGAGCTGTAGCCTTCGTGAAACGGACACCGCAAATTGGTGCCGCAAGTGGTTAAAACAGTCTCTTTATCATTGAGTTGTTTCTATGTTCGGTTTTGGTTTTATATAACTGATAGTACATATTCTGTTTCATTTTTCATTACATACCTGATACGGTTCAATAGTTTCTTTGCGATCCTGATGATCGCTTCGTGTGGCTGCATCCTTCTGCATAATTCATTAAAACTATATGCCAGTGAAGGATCTGACCGGGAGGCTATCCAGGCTGATTCTACAAGGTTGCTCCTTAAGAACCTGTTGGACCTGGGCGTTATGTTTCCTACTTTATTCTTTTCCCCCGAAGAGTGCGTTGTTGGCATCAGTCCAACGTAAGAACAAAGTTGATCAAGGTTTTTAAACCGCATAATATCCTCCACTTCAGTGAGAATTGTGATTGATGTTACCAGTCCTATTCCAGGAACACTTTGGAGCAGCCTTAATTTCTGGGAATATTCACTGTTCTTGTTTATATCCCTTAAAACCCTGTTGCATTTTAACAGTTTTTCCCTTTGGTGTTCTGCAGTGTCAAGGGTCTCTTTTAGTACCATATCCCCATAAGGAGTGCTCATCTTTATTGTTTTTAACCACTGGGTAAACTTTCCTGACCAGTGCTTGGAGGCTGTATCCATTTCGATGGGAATTTCAATACCATTAAAATGCAGAAATGATTTAATCCGGTTTTTACTCCTTCCTATTTCTTTGACCTGCGTTTTCCTGTAACGAACCAAACCCCGCAATTCTTCCATTGTTTTGCCCGGCACATAAATGCCCTTAAGTTCATCGTTTCTAAGTGATCTTGCAATTTTACGGCTATCACGTTTGTCTTCTTTCTGCTTTTTATCCTTATCTGTGGTTGGCACATCTGCTGGGTTGACAACTTTATTGGATATCCCAAATTGTATTAATTCCCGATGAGCACCAAACCCACAGAATCCAGCCTCATAAGCAGAATAATAATTTGCACCAGGAAAATTCTTCTTTAAATATTTATAAAGAATTTCCGAATTCGGATCCTGTGAAAATGTTTTATGTACAAGGTCTTCCAGCATAATAGTGACTTTCCAGCTTTTCGAATGAACATCAATTCCTACATAAACATTTTGTCCGTTAAAATTAATAGTATTACCTTTCGACTGCATAAGCTTCCTGTTTTATTGTTGTTTTGCAAACGCTAATTTACAAAACTAGGAGGCTTATGCAAATACAAACATACAGCCTTCGTGGCACCCTTCCCCGTATTTCATGCGGCATTTAAGAATTCGAATTGTTTAAAAACATTATTGAATTGACTTATGAAATCATTGGTGTCCGGTTAAAATTGAGAATCTTTTATAATTGCCAATTGATTAGCATTATACAAAGATTTCGCCACGACGTGGCTTGATTTTTTACTTGAATGATAATTCTACAAAGATATGGCTGCTCCGCAGCCTGATTATTGCAATGTGGTTGCTATATCTTTGTATTCCGTCAAATGACGGATACAAAACCGCTAAAGCAGCCTAATTGCCACATCTTAATAGGTCATCATTTTAACCGGACAATAGTGTTTCTTGTTTAAACCTTTCCAGTTAAATTTGAACCGGATGAAGAAAAACTTCTTCAAGTCTGTTGATATTCTGAACAGCAGGTTTCACATAATAAATACCTGTGCTGTTATCCTTATCCCTGACACCTCTTAAGAAAATATAGATCACCCCTCCAAAATGTTCGTAATAATTAAATATGCCGCGGTGGTGAAATTGGTATACACGTTGGACTTAAAATCCAATGCT
>CAZNRQ010000728.1:0-2107 GCA_964574845.1 uncultured Bacteroidales bacterium | reverse complement strand
CACTTAATTCAATGTTTTCATATTCATGCGAAAGTAGAGTACCCATATTTCAGTCCTGCTAAAGAAATGTTACAAAAATGTTAAAGTATATTTCAAATATATTTCAGGTTGTTATTTGGACTTTGGTATTGATTGTAATTCTATGATTGTATTAAGTAGGTATATAAGTTGTAATATTTTATTAACAGCATTGTAATCTGGAACCAGCCAAAATCCTGGTAAATGATATAATTTTATTGTTGGTCTTCGGGTATAAGTAGAAATCACGATTTATGCCGTCCCGAGAAAGTGAAAAATATTTTTAAAAACTTATATGTTCATTCTGTCTGAACATCCTACTGATATAAGGCTTGATACAGTTATTTCGAAGAAGTGTCCACCTGAGAAAATGCAGGTACAATGGTTGACAAATCGAAGTTATAAATGGGGTCTCCTGGCCCTGTTTATCTGTTCATTTGCTGATGCTTCCATATTCCCGGCACCTGTTCTCACTGTATTTATTTTGTTGGTTCTTGTAAATTACCCAAAAGCAAAAAACTTTGTTATCCTGGCAACTTTTGGAACTTTTACTGGTGCATTGGCCGGGTATGTTTTAGGTTATTTCACCTCTGAAAATCTGAGTATTGGCTCTGAAGGTTTCATCCAATATCTCTGCAACCACGTACCGGGATTTACGATAGTGGGATTTCAAAATATGCAATTGCTCTACACGAAATGGAATTTTGGGATCTTGTTAATAGCCTCTTTTTCGCCAATATCCTACGGCTTATTTTCACTGTCATCCGGGATTTTTAAAATAAATCTGCCTGTTTTTTGCTTGGCAACACTGATTTGTCAGGCCTCGAAATTCTGGTTGCTTGCAGTTATTACAAAAAGAATGGGACCCAGGGCTAAGGAACTTTTTGGGTGGAAGTCATTGCCCTGGATCATCCTTATTCTGTTAGGGATTGTTGCTTTCTATTATTTTCGCTGATTTCCAATAACCATTAGACAGTGATACTGATTACTTACAATTCGTTATGTGTCTGAATTTGCGTTATTCCATTATTGGAAGACGGAATGCAGCCATCTCTTGCGAATTGCGAACCAGCAAGATATTCCCGGATAATGCTGGATGGTTCCACGTTTTGCCATTTATTGCCTGAAATTTTGAAAGTTCGGTAAATTCATCAGGAGAAGCAGATACAAGTGCTACCTCTCCCTTCTCTGTCAGCACCAGCATCATATCCTGGTCGGCTAAAAGCAAGGTATATCCCTGATAGCGACCACCACGCCACTTCCGTTTCCCATCCCGAAGATCAACACATGCCATATAGGGTCCATCGAACCCGTATAAGTATCCTTTATGAATTACATGATCATTGAAAACGCTTTTCAAATCCTGTGAAGTCCAGATATCCTTTGTCTTCCATTCCTTACCTTCCAGGGAAACCGAAACACGACGGATATTCTTGTACTCTTCTGTAAGCAAGAGGTCTCCATTTTCCAATACCGCAGGTTGCAATATCCGATCTTCAATAGGCCAGGAATATTCCCATAGTTTTTTACCTGTTAAAGGATTTACGCTTAGCGCACCGGCTTTGCTCATAAATATGACCTGCGGTAAGCCACTGATATTCAACAACTGGGGAGAACTATAGCCTGATCCACCATCTGTTCCAAACCATTTTGGTTCTCCGCTTGTAAGGTCATAGGCTGCCAGTTTTCCTGCAAGAGCAACTACCACTATATCATTAAGAACCAGTGGCGAACCTGCAAAACCCCAGTTTGGCGGTTTTATACCTGTGTCATTCGCGGCATCACGTGACCAGAGAACATCTCCACTAGCGGCATCAAGAACATTAAGAATCCCTGTTGCACCAAGAGTAAATATCCGATTACCGGCAAGTGTTGGAGTCGAACGCGGACCAGCTCCCGCATGCGCGTCCCAGAAACGAGCCTTGTCCTGGTGTTTCCATACAGGTTTGCCGTTTTTCAAATCATTGCAGGAAACTGTCTCAAACTCGCCTCGTTGTTCCTGGGTATAAATAAGATTCCCTGCGACAGCAATAGATGAGCAACCCGGGCCCACAGCTCTTCTCCAAATCTCTAATGGTGGGTTGGATGA
>CAZNRQ010000727.1:0-2113 GCA_964574845.1 uncultured Bacteroidales bacterium | reverse complement strand
TATTATTGCCAAGAGAGAACACTACTCGAAGTCATATATTACACATTTATTTAAAGAGGTTGGCGCTAGTAGCTTAAAGGACATGTTAGGTTTCATTAGGATTTATCATTCTGAGGAGATGCTTATTAATTCAGATATGGCAATCCATGAGATTTCTGAGAAATGCGGTTTTTCAGATATAAAATACTTCAACTCAAACTTCAAAAAATGGTTTTTGTGCAATCCGTCAGAATATCGCAAGAAGGCGGTTCAGGAAATGAATAAAACAAGCGTTTTCAATACTTTGACGCCTTTCAGATAATAGATCGAGCAAGCGAGCTTGCTCACAGTGATTTGACAGCCGTCCTTTATAAAGCAGCGATTAACCCGCTTTCAGTGAAACTCTTTGGGAGCGCTGAGCAAGAACAGAAGTATAAAGTACAAAGGGAACCGATTACACAAGAAATGTTGGAAGCGCAGCAAATTTCTCCAGTTTCCCAAAGGCATGGAATGCGCGTGCTACTGGGCGCAGATATACTTGAATTGTCCGAGTCAGAGCTTGAAGAAAAGCTCCATTTCTTTGAAAACTATGGTTTCAGACCAGTTATCTACATTGACCACCGTGAATTATCAGCGAGGAAATGCAGAGAGATAATATTAAAAGTAATGGAATCTCTAAAAGAAAAAGGGTATATAGAAATCATTATAATGTACTCAGATCTGGGGCAGTATCATGAAATAAATAAACTTATAGAAGAAATCAACCAACGTTATCTGCATGATGAGATACATGCCTTATTTGTTGGATAGCGCATAAACTTAATGGACTGCTTTTAATTTGCCATTTCACAAATAATTGTGACAGGAATCCCATCACTTTATTGGAGCAAAATAATTGGCGCTTAAGTTGGAAATCTTATTGGGACCCAGTCTTCTCTTACCGAATTTACTAAACAAAAGAGACTTAACAATATCAAATAAAGCTAACAGAATAAATCCTGTTAGCTTTTCTATAACCAATGCATCAGGAGCATTCATCATTCCCACATTTATTCGGTTGGGATTTTGCAATTGGATTGGGATTTTGCAAGTCGGTCATTTATGTTTTCCCGCAGGAGTATATGGATGACGGCAAAAATTGGGATACTTAATAGAATTCCAACAACACCGAAAGCCCCTCCGCCAATAGTTATTGCTATTAGCACCCAGAGCACGGGAAGGCCCATTTTGGATCCAACCAATTTCGGAAATATCAGATTGCCATTCAACTGCAGAAGGACATTAATAAAAATAATGAACCAAAATGCTTGAATGGGGCTAACGGTTAATATGAGCAGTGCGCCGATTATAACACTGAGAATTTGCCCAAGGATTGGGATTAATGCCAAAATAGCGACTAGTACCGAAATGAGTAGCGCAAAGGGAAAGTGGAATACCAGCATGCCAACAAAACACAACGCTCCTAAAATCACCGCACCCAAACACTGGCCAACAATAAATTCCGAAAAAGCCTGGTCGGTAAGTTTGCATATTTTTAGGACTTTATTCGTTAATTCATATGGTAAATATGCAAATAAGAACTTTATCATCTGTTTTTTTAAGAGTTCCTTTTGGATAAGAACGTTAACGGCAATAACGAATCCCAGTATAAATGTAATGAAACCTTGGAATACATTTGCAGTTAATGAGATTGTATTCCCAACTAGATCGCTGGCTATTTGTTGAGAGTATTGGGCCAGAATCTGACTTATACTAGTCCAGTCTATATGGACATTCTTTAACTGGTTGCTAAAAAAAGGATTATTCATATTGAAGCTGTTGTAATTATTCTGAAGCTGGTTGAAAAAGGATGGAATATTATTTGAAAGATTTGTAATTGTACTAAAAAGATTGGGCACAATAATCAGCACTATAAGAACAAGAATTCCGACAACGATCAGTAATGAAATAATGATACTCATGGGGAGCCTGAACTTTGGCCAATTTTTTATAAAACGTCGGTTTAGCGCCGAAAAAGCGCGAGTTTCAACACCCTTTTGCAGAATATTGAAGATATATGCTACCACCAAGCCTAAAGTGATTGGCCCTAAAATACTACCGATAAAACTCAAAAAATAGGGGATACGATATAGAT
>CAZNRQ010000726.1:0-2116 GCA_964574845.1 uncultured Bacteroidales bacterium | reverse complement strand
TAATAAATCCCCGATGAGTAGGTTTTAACATCAAATCTCAATAACATCTCGCTATTATCAATTTTCAATAATGCTTTCTGCAATTGCTGCCCAAGAATATCATATAAACTGATTTTGTAATCTCCATTTGTTAAATCAGTTCCTATTATATTGATCAGATTACTTGTAGGATTAGGATAGATTTTTATATTTGAAATATCACTTCCAATTCTTTCAGCATCCGTATAAGTTGGATTATATATACAAATAGTAAAAGAAGAGGTTGTTGGTTGAATAGAGGAACCTGTATAATCGTAAACTCTAATGTAATAAGTTGAGCCAATATTCAAACCCGTTGCATTTATTATTTCAGGAGCACCTTCCCCGCCCCCATTATCCGAACAATCAATGCTGTTGCCATAACAAGGTCCTGTACGCAAATCAACAACAGCATCCATGCCCGCAGAAGGAGCTACTTCTATTGTAAGAGCATTAGAGGATGCCACAAATTTATACCATGTATCATTGCACAAAGTACTGGTGTATCCATCACATGAAATTGCAGGAATTGATTGTGTTGCACTAACTATCGTTCCTGTTGTTGATCCTTCACAAACATTAGAAGAATAGACAGTTAACAACTGTGCCCCAGAACAAGAGTCATTCTCAGGGACGATTGCTGTACAAGCAGAATTAAAATATGTGTACCATGTTGACCATGGTAAATTACCCGGACATGCTGTTGAAGTGCCTGGCATTGAACTGTGCCCACAAATTCCTGGACAAGTATTCTGTGAAGTAGGGAAACCATAAATATTCTCAAAATAACAGGTCATATTGGCTGATGCCTGTAACATAGGCGTACTATTCCACAAACTTGGATTTGCAGCAGTAGCTTCATGTTCCACTCCTATACTTCGTGAATTGTTATATGGGTACCCACTAGCACCACATTGCCAGGCTGTATTAGCAACAGAAACGCATTGTGTAATCTGACCATCCGATGAGCGGATTACAAAATGTGCACTAACTTGTGAAGAACAATTCAAAAACCAGGATATGGCACCTGCATAAGTACCTGTTCCCACATAATGCATAACCCATGTGTCAATAGCGTGAGTTCTGCCACTGGCATAATTACAGGATGGTGCCATGTTTAATAATGCAGGTGCGTATTCCGAAGATTTAGCCCTATTATTTTGATTACCTTCAAATATTGAATAATCAAAGTTGGTCCAATCATCTGGGGAAATAATAATTGTTTCGCCCCATACTGTTTTTGAATAAACTCCTTTTTTCAAAGTCTCAAAATAAGTTGTTGCCTGCATATTTCTCAGTTTCTCATTGATTAACCCTGTAAACCTTGCAATAGCAGGAAACCAATCTCCTATTCCTTTAAATTTGTTTTTTCTACTAGCTGCATATTTTGAAATCAAGGCGGCAGCACCACGAATATTTTGCAACGCATCATCTTTTAAGACTTGTTCTGATACACCTATTAATTGAGAAGCCTCCGCTAACGTATTACAGTATTCGTTTTGAACCAAATGCATGATTCCCCATCCTTTATCGACAGTAGGTCCGGTTTGGGTCCAGTTACTTTCCACTTGACCTATTATCATTAGCAAATGGACTGGCACATGAAATTCCAAGGATGCTTGATAGAAATATTTCTTTATAGTGGACAAACTGGGATGAGGCTTCATAAAATAACTTTCGACCATACCGATATTTGAAGTATCACTCATTCCTTTCAGACTGAAGTTCAAATACTCTGTTAAATCACGCTGTAAAAATGTGTCATAATTTATAACTAAAACAGAAACCGGTTTGTTAAGGAGTTCATCAACAGTTTTATTTTGACTAATACATGCAATAGATTGCAGGAAAATGAGAAAAAATAAAAAACAAAAATTTCTACACAAGGACATCTTCATAGTCATATGTTTTTACACATTACCATATTTTATTATTTTTTGACAAACCGTCTTACTGTAAAACCATCAGAATTCTCAATTTTAATAAAATATAAACCACATTCGATGTCGCTAACATTAATTTCAATTTTCTCATCTTCCATTTTTATTTGTTTTATAAGTTTCCCTTGAATATTATAAATCAAGATGTTGTTTTTACT
>CAZNRQ010000725.1:0-2125 GCA_964574845.1 uncultured Bacteroidales bacterium | reverse complement strand
GCCGTTACCCGCGACGAATATATGCGTCACCTGGAAAACGCCGGTTTCAAAGAGGTTGAGATCATCGAAGAATCGGCTCCCTATGCCAAAGGCAATGCCAAAGTGGTGAGTTTCACACTGGCTGGAAAAAGAGAAGGCTGCGGATGCTGCTGTTAGCAGATAAGCTGTCAAAGCTGCACAATACAATTAAAGTCCTATAACAGGATCAAATCATTTATCTTTAAGCAAAATTCAAAAAACATGAAAACTCTGATCAAAAAAAAGAACGAAAAACCGGCAGACAAAAAAGTGGCCCAATGCTGCGCCAAGACTTCCAAAACTATTGTGGGTTGTCACGATTAATAGCATTTGGCTGAAAATCCGTAATAGTAATTTGGGGAATGAATACTCCCTATATTAAAATTCAATGAAATTCAAAAGATGATCTACTCAAAACACAATATTTTTTCGCAGATAGCCGGTTCCGGTGATTTCTTTATTGTGAATCTGCTCAGCGGAAATGCCGACATTTTAACTGCCGAAGAAGGCCGTATGTTGCATGACCACCTGGCCGGAAAAGATATGGATGCAGATCTCCTGAACGATTTGACGGAAAAGGGATATTTCGCCGACGAAAAAGCAGAAGAAAAGATCTATCGCAGCAAATACTTCGATTTTATTGATGCCCGCGATGAGGAAGAATTGCAGTTGTTCTTCGTCCCCAATTATGCCTGCAATTTTGCCTGCACCTATTGCTATCAGGACGAATATATCAACGAAAACAACCCCCTGACACGGGAGATCACCGATGCCTTCTTCCGTTATATCAATACGGAATTCGCCGGAAGAAAAAAATACCTGACGGTGTTCGGCGGTGAACCCTTGCTGAATTCGCTCAAACAAAAAGAAACCATCGTTTATTTGCTGCAAAAGGCGGCTGATTCGGGCATGGATGTGTGTGTAGTCACCAATGGCTATGCACTGGAAGAATATGCGGACCTGCTTCAGCAGGGCCGCATACGCGAGATACAGGTTACACTCGACGGCACGGGCGATATGCACAACCGTCGCCGCTTTTTGAAAGGCGGAGGTGCCACTTTCGACAAGATAGTGAAAGGCATTGATGCCTGCCTCGAACGTAAGATGCCTGTGAACCTGCGTATGGTGGTCGATAAGGAAAACATTGAGGAACTTCCTTTGCTGGCAAAGTTTGCCATTGACAAGGGCTGGACAAAAAACGAGCTTTTCAAGACACAACTCGGGCGCAATTACGAATTGCATCACTGTCAGGCTACATCAGAAAAGCTTTTTACCCGCATTTCGCTTTATCAAAGCATCTATCAGCTGCTGAAACAGCATCCTTACATAGCTGAATTTCATAAACCCGCTTTTTCGGTGGCTAAATTCCTTTCGGAAAACGGAAGCCTGCCCGATCCACTGTTCGATGCCTGCCCTGCCTGCAAAAGCGAATGGGCCTTCGACTATACCGGACATATTTATTCCTGCACGGCCACTGTTGGCAAAGCTGATGAATCGCTGGGAACCTATTATCCCGAAGTTTCGCGCAAACAGGAAATGATAGACGCCTGGGAAAACCGCGATGTGACCTCAATTACCGAATGTAACGGGTGTAATTTGCAACTGGCCTGCGGAGGAGGCTGCGGTTCGGTGGCTAAAAACAGAACGGGCTGTGTATTTTCCACCGATTGCCGTCCTGTGAAAGAACTGCTTGAACTGGGTTTCGCGACTTATTTCCAAGCATAGCAATTATTAAAACCTTCGAAGAAAACAGATCAAACATTACGATGTTACAACTTTTGAACACCCTTAACAAAAATAAAAAATGAAAGAAATATCATCACTGGAATTCGAAAACGAGGTCATGCAAGGCGGAAAAGTTGTGCTCGATTTCTATTCCACCGAATGCCCTCCCTGCGAAGCTGTGGCTCCCAAGTTCGAAGGGTTGTCAGAATTGTACGGACATGACATCAAATTCTTAAAAATATTCCGTCAGGGTAATAAAGAACTGGCCGAAAAACTGGGAGTGAAATCATCGCCCACTTTGCTTTTCTTCGACAACGGGGTTCAATTGTCGTCAAGGCTGTCGGGAGGTATTAAAAGAAGCGAAATCGTGAATCTTTTAGAC
>CAZNRQ010000724.1:0-2126 GCA_964574845.1 uncultured Bacteroidales bacterium | reverse complement strand
ATTATGCTGTTCGCGGAATAGATTTCCGTGAGGGGATGGTTGGGCTTTGCCGGGAAGGAATAGTTTTCTTTCAAACCTATTTTAAGAGACGAAACAGGAAAACGGAAACAAGGGGCTACGAAAATGGAAATCGAATTTGTGTCGGTAATGAAAAAAAATGTGTCGGTGCGGATGAATTTTGTGTCGGTACGGATGAAATTTTTGACGGTAAGGTAAATTTCTATGTCGGTAGGAATAAACTTTGTGTCGATAAGGATAACCTTTTTGACGGTGCAAATCGATTTTAGGATGGTGATGAAAAAAACCGTGTCGGTACGGAGGAGTTTATTGATGGTAAGGTGAAATTTATTGACGGTAAGAATCGATTTTGCGTCGTTAAGGCGAAATATGCGAAAGTAAGGATGGATTTTGCGTATGTGTGGACCAACTTTGTGTCGGTAGGACAAGATTTTTTGACGGTAAGGATGAATAGTGAGTCGGTAAAGTAAAAATGAGTGAAAATGCGAATTGATTTAAAGAGCGGAAGTAGTGATTTTATTATTGAGAGGAGAAATTGATAATCGATAGAATATCGTTAGGAAAATAACGTATGCGTTTGCAGCTTCGGGCAGGGCAGATGCAGATCCATCATAAGGCCAGAATATCGGTCACTCAATTAAATAAATTTATGAACCAAAAAATATTCTTATGAATAAGGAAATAACTGCGAGGTATAATTCGCATAAGAAGACCAAAGAATATTTCGATGAAGAATCGGGGCTATATGTTCCTATTCCGACATTTCCGCCGATATATGCAATTTATACAGGGCATTATTATGGGCTTGAAGCCGCCATGGAGCTGCAGGGTTATAACATTGGACCCACCACAACTACTAAAGGTGTTGTGAAAGAGCTTATGGTAAGTACCATTTTGATGTATGCTGATAGGGGATGCGTGCAGGCAGTTGTTGTGAATTTGCCGGAAATAGCAAAAAGCCTTGATATTACATCGACTTATTTGTATGGTAAAGGGGATGGGGATGCAAAAATCAATTGCACCAATATCAAGAATATCCTTAAGGATAATATAGGAGTATTGGATCAAGTGACTGCAGCCGATGTGGTGACGATGGAAAAAATAATAACTAAATTTTCGGATTATCAGGTGCTGCCTGCTAAGAAGATCAGTATCAGAAAATCAGATGGTACAGATCAAATCAAAATTTTGATGGACGCGCTGGATGATGACAGGAAAATGCTTACCAAGATAGTGAGTGGTTATACACAAGAAAAGCTAGACGGTTATTTTGAGATGATAAAGATAGGCAAACCCGAAGGTGTGAGGAAGCTTTCGTTGAGGATGAATTTTTCTGATTTGGACACACATGTGCCGGTATCGAGGGTGAAGGTTACGCTGACGAACGGCGAACAGACAATTGTGAAATACTCTACGCGTTTTGGAGCCGTATCATTTTACAGTGTGCCGATAGGAAGCTGGAAGGCAACGGCAGAACACAAACTCTACCAGAAGTATGAGACTGAGAAGATGGGGATAGATGATAAGCATGTTGAAAGAGTTGCTGTAGTTTTACGAGGTGTGATCATTAGTAGTATTTGAGAGGCCCCTCCCGGCCTCCCCTGAAGGGGAGGAGACCAGCAGGCAGCCCGAAGTAATGCCTGAGAGATGGGGGGTGAACTTGTCTGAACCATTGATTCACCTGATTTGAATGATTAAGTTGATTCAGGACAGGGCGTAACAAAGGTTCGGAAGTAACAATTGAGCACAGTGGCAAACGTAAAGAATGTTGCTGTGAGGTTATGTGAAAAGCCCGCATGAGAATGTGGGCTTTTTTATTGTTAATTTTTTTTGTTGAATATAAGAAAAGATTATTTTTGAGGGGATGAATCAATAGAGTGAAGCACTCGGATTCGGAAATCCGAGCGAGCGGAGCGAGTTAAACATTAAATCCTTCTATAGAATGAGAAGAGTAATTTTATTTTTTTTTCTTGGTATCGGTCTAATATTATTGATTTTTTTAATCACGAAACAAATCAATAACGATATATTAATGCCGAATTTTAATTATAGAATGGATTCGTTCCATGGCATAATATCAACAATTAAACATGATTCAAAACACGTGC
>CAZNRQ010000723.1:0-2129 GCA_964574845.1 uncultured Bacteroidales bacterium | reverse complement strand
GTATGAAATGCAACAACTTTTTTCATTTTATTTTAACCGCCTTTCGAAGTGTATTAATTCAGATTGCTAGACAATAAAACGTATTCTTAAACTTCAGAGAACCGCTCCAAAGAGTTGTTTATTGGACGTTTCTAATAATTACTGCATATCGGTTCTATTATTGTCAGAATAAGTATAATATTTGCATCTGAAAACGGGCAGTATATGTACCTTTTACAATCCGAAGACGCTTTTTACATCATATCATTTTATAGACATCGACTGCAGCAATCAAACTTTTATTTTACACAATTAATCACTACCTTTTATTCTTTATTCTTTCTTTCCCTTTTCAATACCTTTTTCTGATAAACATTAGTTAATCAGACACGTTCTTTTTAAAAAACTTAAATAAGGAAAATTGATTCTTGACCTTTTTATCCTTAGAATTAAAATTTCCAACAATTCTTCCAGAAAGCCAGAACATTCCAGTTACTACTCCGTTTATTGTGATTTCTCCATTTAGAATCTCTGGATCAACAACAATATCAAATTCTCCACCAAGAGTTTGAATCCTTGCATAAATAAATTCCAGATTGGTATGAGGATTTTTTAACTTTTTTGTTTCAATTACATGTCCTGTAAATATTGCCATAGCTTGAGGAGAACTTGAGTTGTTATCATCTACACTAAATAATCCAGCAGGAATAAAAGATTCCGCAGCAAACTTAGGCTCTGTATCCTGAGAAATATTAAAAGCTTCATCATCTTTATACGCTGAAATTTCATGTGCAAAACCAGTTAATTGAGCGGTAACTATCTGTGGAAGACTTATATCTCCATAAGTAGCAATATCAGGCACATCAAAAACGAAAGGATGCGTCCCCCCCTCATTAACTTCTGTCGGTCCTGCCCAACAATAGAAAGAACCATCTAAATTGGTATCATTTTCACGGTTAATTATCTTTTCTATTCTTATTTTCATTCTTGATGGTCCCATAAAATGAGGATTCATTCCAATCGCCGTATTATTAATATCTATTTGACCCCAAAGTTCAACGCCGCATCCAATGACCCACTTAACATAGGTGCCTGAATTCGTCTTAATTTTTTCCCCATTCTGATATGCTAAATCAAAATAATTTGAAAACTCCTCTTTTTCGACTAATCTTAAGCCTATACTTGAAAAATGGCTTGCCATTAAATTTACCTTCTTTCTTTATTGTTTATGAACAGGAAATAATCATGCCACTATTAACGGTTTGCACTAAAACAAAAGAAATCCTATGCGTATCCCTCAAAATAAATTTTTATGCTTATTCATAAATTTCTCTGCGTCATCATATAAGCCAGATTGATTAGCATATTTAATATAATTTCTGATTGTTCTTAACCATTCAATAGTTGAAGGCTTAGAAATATCTATTGCAGTTAAAATATCTCTCATGTTAATAGCTCTTTCATTTCCAGACTTTAAAATCTCAGAAATTACATTTTCTGTCGCAATTTCAACAACATTTTCAATGTCCGCACCTGAATATAATTCCGTTTTTTTTGCCAAAAGCCCATATTCAATATTAGCAATAGGTTTATCTTGAAGTTTCAATTTAAAAATTATCTCACGAGCAGCAATATCTGGCGGTGGAACAAATACAGTTTTATCAAACCTCCCTGGCCTTTTGAATGCTGGATCTACATCCCAAGGCATATTGGTCGCACCTATTATTAAAAGCTTATCAGTATTCGAATCAATACCTTCAATTTCGGTTAATAATTGTTCAATCATAGGTCGCATATGTTCGGCGGTTAGCTTAGCGCGATTAAAACCTATTGTATCAATCTCATCAAAAAAAATGATACAAGGCTTTTGACTTCTAGCTGTCGAAAAAATGTCACGAATATTTTGTTCACTTTAACCTATATACTTATTTAAGATATCCGTAATATGTACCGCTTTAAAACTTGCCCCACATTCACCCGCCGTTGCCTTAGCAATATAGGTTTTTCCGCAACCTGGAGGACCAAAAAGTAAAATTCCACCCCCGATTTTTTTCTTAAACTTATCAAATAGCCCCTGATTCGTAAATGGTTTGATTATCTTCATTCTAATGGTTTCTTTTAGTTCTTCCAATCCCCCAACATCTTTAAAC
>CAZNRQ010000722.1:0-2132 GCA_964574845.1 uncultured Bacteroidales bacterium | reverse complement strand
GCCTAAGAATATCAGTCAAATGTCGCACATTGGCAAAGCGAACCGGGGCAAATTTACCAACCATTTTTCCGAAGACCAAAAAGGCCAGAAGGTTTGGTATGCTTTTGTGTATGCACCCAAAAAAGAAGGTGTGATTGCACTGTTGGCGGCCAAAATAAGTGCGATGGTGGTATAACAGATATTGCAGGGGCTTCATCCGGTGGGTGAAGCCTTTGTTTTTTTATAATACTGGAGTCCAGAGACCAGAGAAAAAACGGGAAATCATTAAATTAATTAAATACAAAAAAAATGAAAAAATTATTACTTATTAGTGGTCTGTTTTTATTAATTCATTGTGTAAGTGCTCAGCCTAATTTTCCGACAATGGGCGGAGGAAGAGGAACTCCGGTTATAATAAGTGCATCAGAAACGGATGCTAAAATTATTGTTGATGGGCAGGATCTCGGTACAGGCAATTTAACTATAAAAGTGCCAAAAGAGCAATGTGTCAATGTGAAAATTCAAAAGGCGGGATTTTTAAAATATGAACAAACTTATTGCAATAAAAAAGGAGGTACGCCTCCTCCTAAAAAACAATATTTTGAAATGAAAAAAGATGATGCATTTGAGGCCTCAGTTAAAACAGACCAAGCAAATATCGACTTTTCAATTGAGATAAATAAAAAGTATGATATAACAGAAGCATGGAAATTAACCACCCAAATCGTTACTGATTATTTCGATGCAATTGAAGTTGCTGATAAAGAAACTTCATATTTACGAACAGCTTGGAGTATTCAATCATTTCAACAAAATACAATAAGAACGCGATTGGTAATAAAGCTGGGTAATTCAAATCCGCTTACATTTAAAATAAAATTGGTAAGTGAATATTCAGGTGCATCTGGTACCAGTGTAAAAGCAGACGAACAGTTTCGCGAATGGGATAGAATTTTAAGGAAATATCAAAATATTATTTCTGATTTTTCAGCAAGATTGGGTAATAAGTAAGTTGATTTACTTTCCCTTTATTCTGCTGCAGGCTCTAACTTGTCCATAGTTCTGAGGATCATCGAAATATTAATAGAGATAAGCCTCTCTGAAACAAAAATGGAAAAAATAAAAGTGGAGACCAGAACCCATTAAAAAAACGGGGCGAAACTGAAAAGCCAGATGAGTAGGAAAAGTGACATTATTGTAAGATGAAAAATTTAATTTTAATAAGTCTTTTAGTATTAAGTTTCGTTAGTTGCAAAAAAGAAATTAAACCCGACCCAATTGCTGATTTTTCTTTTTATGTATATTTAAATGAACCTGGCAAAGTGGATTTTACAAATAAATCAACAAACGCCACAAAATACAGTTGGCAATTTGGTGATGGTATTAACGGTTCTACAGAAACTTCACCATCACATATTTATTCTCAAAATGGTGGATATTACGTTATTTTATCAGCAATAAGTGATGATGGTGTTCGTTCTACAACATCGACGCAAACAGTAACTATTACAAATATTCACTAAATAAGAAAAGAATCCTTGTAACTCCACTCGGGGAAATGCTTTCCACCTGTTTCCAAAAGCATAAAAGGCTTGCCAAATAGCAGGCCTTTTTTCTTTACATCTAAATTGGTCTTCAACCATTTAACAATAAAACAATTTAACAATTGTTGCTACCCTTTCCTGCAAATCCCCTTATAAGGACAATAGCGGCAGTTGTCTTCGTTTGAGGTCTGCACAAAATCGCTGTTCATATCAAACAATTGTTGTAGCAGGTGGTTGAGGTAGTCTTCCAAGGCTGCCAACTGCTCAGGACCTATAGAGGCGTCCTTTGTTTTCGATCCGGGTTCCGGCGAAAAAGTAACATTTTTGACTCCTTCCTGTATCTTACGGAAACTCCAGACTCCGGAATGTATGCTGTTGCATGAGGGGGCTTCCTTATCCCTGCCGAACAACCATAAATAGAGCATGAGCTGAAAGCAGTAATCGTTTTTGGGATCCTGCTCATCTTCAAAAAGCTTTTCGAGGGTGAAATTTTTCGAACGGACATCCCCCGATTTGTAATCGATGATCTGTATGTGATCGTCCATTTGGTCTACACGGTCGATCTTTCCGGTGATGGTGTGGTCCCCTACTTTCAGTGTAAACCCACGC
>CAZNRQ010000721.1:0-2133 GCA_964574845.1 uncultured Bacteroidales bacterium | reverse complement strand
GGCATATTCGGGTTTCAGATAAGGATTGCCCACGCCGTAGGCATATTTATTATTGAAGATGGGATAAGGATTGATGGCCCATTCCTGGGGATGATTGATGCGGCGGCTGTAGCTGAATTGCAACTGATGGTCGTTCTTAAAGCTGCGCGAGATATAAAAACTGGGGAAATAATCGAGTTGGCGGAAGCTGAACATCTTGTTTTTGGTGAGCTGGTCGAGCATACGGTCGGTATATTCGAGGCGGAGGCCTGCCTTCACGTCGAAACCGAGGAAACTGTCGCTATAGGTAAGATAAGCCGCATAATTGTTGTTGTGAAAATTATACTTATTGGTGAAAGTAGTATCGCTCGTCCATGCCTGCGAAAGGGTATCGTATATCTCGTAGAGGGCCGTGGTAGCAATGGGTCTCACCTTGGCCTGAAGCCCTGCTTCGATGATGCGCTTGGGAGTGAAGCTTTTCACATAATCTACATCAACCTGATAAAGGCTGGCCCGGCTGAGGGCGTTGTTGCGATCGAGTGAATTCACTCCGAGATTTTCCCAATCGGGATTGCTGAAATACTCGTCGGAAGTGGAAAGGGTGCTACCGTCGCGGGTGGTATATTGCAGGGCGAGGCTGATCTTATGCTCATCCGATTTAAATTTATGGGTATAATCGAAAGTGCTCACCAGATAATCGCGAATGATGTTGACCCGCTGATAGTCGAGGGTGTAGAGGTCTAAATCGGCACGGAAAGCACGGTACTTGTTGTCTTCGGCTTTTTTCCAGCCAAAGCGGCCATATTCGGCATAAACCGACAGGGAGTTTTTGGCGTCGGGCTCATAGTCAATGCCTGCCTTTCCGCTATAGTTTTGCACGGTTTGGGTGGAAGGGCCATAGCCGTGAAGATTGAAAATGCTGTCGATGCCATTGCTGGTCTGGGTATGGTCTTCGTGCGAAACATTGGGCTGATGACGGGCCACCCCACCCAGAAAGAAATTGAACTTACCGGTTTTTATATTGAACTGGGCATCGCCCGTATATTTGTTCCAGGTGCCGGCGCTGGCATTGATGATACCATTGACGCCCTGTTTGCTTTGTTTCTTCAATATGATGTTCAAAATGCCTGAAGTGCCTTCGGCATCGTATTTGGCCGAGGGATTGGTGATGATCTCAATATTTTTGATGGTCGAAGCCGGAATTTGCTTCAGCAGGTCGGCCCCGCTGATGGCGCGGGGTTTGCCATCGATAAGCACGGTATAGTTGGTGCTTCCGCGAAGCAACACATTGCCGTCGGCATCCACGGTGATGCCCGGAGTGTTCTGAAGCACATCCGATGCGCTGCCTGTGGTGGCATTGAGGTTCTGCTCTACATTGATCACCTTTTTATCGATCTTGAATTCTACCGTGTTTCGGTCGCCCGAAATATTCACCCCGGCCAGATCGGCAGCAGTAGGCTCCAGGCGTATCAGGGGGAGGTTCTTTTCGGTTTCGGAAGCCGAAATGGCCACATCAGTATACACCTTATTCTTATAGCCGATGAAGGTAAACACCAGGTAGTAATTGCCTGAGTTTATCTTTTCGAAGGAATAATTACCTGTAGAATCGGAAGTGGTTCCGCGCATAAAGGTGCTGTCGGCTTTGGCGTAGAGCAACACATTGGCATAAGCCACCGGCAGTCCCGTCACGGCATCTATAATAGAACCTTTGATGACAGCTTTTTTAGGCACCTCAATATTTGCCAATAGTCCCTGACTAATCAGCAAAAATTGACTCAGAAGGAGTATACTCCATTTAAATAATTTCTTCATAGCGGGCATAGTTAGTAAACTGTGGTAGTAAGGGTAATTCTCCTGCAGCAGGGTGTACGATTTCATTCTGACTTTGCGAAATAAGCATGTAGCTAACACCTTTCTTGATTCTCTTCATGGAATTGTTGCCTCCCTGAACTGACTTCTTTTTGAGGGAATCTTTTAAAGTGTCGGCAGCAGGCATGCCATAATTTGCTTTCAATAATTTCACGTAGCGATCATAAGAATTTTGCACCTTCTGGTTCAGGGTAAGTTTATCTGACGATTGCCCCTGGGCATTTCCCTGGAAGGCAGAAAATATCAGCATCAGTGCAATGGTTATGCTGATGCTGATGCTTACGG
>CAZNRQ010000720.1:0-2134 GCA_964574845.1 uncultured Bacteroidales bacterium | reverse complement strand
CAGAAGCCGACCCTGCAGGCGATGTTGAAGGTTATGATGCGCGCGGAAAAGTAACGATTCTTGCAAATGTAGTAATGGGCGCACCGCTTAAAATTTCTGATGTGAGCTGTATGGGCATCACAAAAATTACTTCTGCAGATATTGAAGAAGCTAAAAAACTGGGCAAACGGTGGAAATTGATTGGCTGCGTTGAGAAAAACAATGGCAAAGTAAGCGGATCCGTTGCACCTGAAATGGTAGACTTAAGTCATCCGCTTGCGGGAGTGATGGGCGCTAAAAATGCGCTCACATTTACTACTGATATGCTGGGCGACGTTACTATTGTCGGCCCCGGAGCCGGCAGGATAGAAACAGGATATTCAATATTGACAGACCTTTTAAGAATAGGGAAAATGTAAAAAGTAATAGGTTATAAGTTTATAAGGACACATTTACTAATAGTTACGGTTATTTGAAGTTTGATGTGGCGTAAATTATCGCTTTCGTAGTTTTCGTTCCCTGCAGTATTGAGAACCAAATTTTACAGATATGTATAATGCACCACAAAAAAATTCAGACAGCGCTTTTGCATGGGGCTGTCTGATGTTTGTAGTTGTACCGGCGGTACTTATCGGAATCATCGAAATCGTCGGTTTTCCAAACCGTCAGTACTGGCAGATAGGCGTACTGGCCATTTTGGCCATTGCAGGTGTCGTTGCTGCCTACAGGCGCTACCGTTCTAATCTGAGGCGCAAAAGGCAAGGAGAATGGACAAGCCTGCATGAGTAATCGGGACACGTCCTTATTCTTGCCCTGACATCAGGAACCTCCCTGATTGTTGAAAATCCGTTTAATAAAATTCCCGGGTGCCGGAGCGCCATCCCCTTATTTTCACTTACTTTGTCATCTTAATTAAATACGAAAACCATGATGTTTAAAGGTGCTTACACACTGCTTATCACACCATTCACGAAAGAACTTTCGCTGGATGAAGAAGGATTGAAAATGCTTGTTCAGCGGCAAATAGATGCCGGTATTGGCGGTATTGCGCCCCTGGGTGTTACCGGTGAAAATACCATGATGACTGATGAAGAAGTATATAAAGTGGTTGAGATTATCGTAAAAACGGCCAATGGCAAAGCGAAAATCGCACCCGACGCTTGCTCTACGAGTCTCTGGGAAGCCAAAGAACGTGTACAGCGCTTTGCGGCGATTGGTGCAGATTATATCTCGGTTTTCACACCGTACTTCGTGCTGCCAAAACCTGATGGGCTGATTGATTTTTATGAGAAGCTTGCTGATTTTTCGCCGGTTCCCATTGTGCTTCATAACGCACCCGAGCGCACCGGTGTTGACCTGCTGCCCGAAACTACGGCGTATCTGGCCAAACATCCGAACATCGTCGGTATTAAAGACGGCAACAAAAAGCTTGACCATCTGGCCCGCATCTTATACCTTACCCGTAACGATGATTTTCTTGTTTTTACAGGTAAGGATACTACCGCCTATCCTCTCATTTCCTTTGGAGGTGCGGGCACCTTTACCGTTGCCGGAAATGTGATTCCGGTTGTGATGAAAAAACTCACAGACCTGGCACTGGAAGGCAGGTTCAAAGAAGCTGAAGAAATGCATTTTCAGTATTATGAACTTTTTGAAGCATTCCGTTTTGAATCGAACCCGATGGCGGCTAAGATGGCGCTGAACCTTATGGGGCTTCCCGCAGGCGGACACCGTTCACCGCTTACACCGCTCAGCGAAGGCAAAACAAAAATCCTGAAAGCACTGATGGAAAAAGCAGGACTGATATCTTAGGTAATAAGTAATAGTGAATAGTGAATAGTGCCTGCCCGGCTGTGGCGGGAAAAGTTGAAATAGAACTAACACATTTTCTTTTCCTCTGATTATCAAATTGACTGATTTCCCAAATTGACTAATTATTTTTTGACTTTACAAACTTTACGGACTTTATAAACTTTCGACATTACGACTTTTGACTTTACGGACTTTATAAACTTTTAGAAATGAAAACCCTTCGACTCCGCGCTCCTGCAACTACTGCCAATGTTGGCCCCGGCTATGATATTTTTGCCATGGCTCTTGATGAACCCTATGATGAGGTTGAACTTTGCCTGAACGATACCGGAAACATAAATAT
>CAZNRQ010000719.1:0-2136 GCA_964574845.1 uncultured Bacteroidales bacterium | reverse complement strand
CAAGTCTGCAAAATAACAAAGCAAACATGCGAAGAGATAAAGCAAGTCTGCAAAATAACAAAGCAAACCTGCAAAGAGATAAAGCAAGTCTGCAAAATGATAAAGCAGACATGCGAAGTGATAAAGCAAGTCTGCAAAATAACAAAGCAAACATGCAAAGAGATAAAGCAAGTCTGCAAAATGATAAAGCAAACATGCAAAGAGATAAAGCAAGTCTGCAAAATAAAAAAAACAAAATTATTCATTGAATTTTCTATCAGTAATTAAATAACCGTTCTAAAAAACAATCATTTACTAACACTTAAAAAATAAAAATTATGGGAAAAACAAAAGTAATTGTAAACCTCGCAAAAGAAAACGATTCGGAAGCTATTGTTAAATCAGAGACCGTAATTGATAAAATGTCCACTAATTCATCAACCTTCCCTCACCCACCGGTTGATATCGCCACAATGAAATCCGATAAGGACGATTTCGTTGAAAAGGTTTTTAATGCCCAACATGGAGGTGTTGACGAAACGCTGGCCAAGAACATAGCCCGCGAAATTGTCAACAGCAACTATCAGGCTAACGGCAATTATGTGAATGGTGTTATCAGAGGTGATAAGGCCAAAGCATTATTATCGGGCTATGAATTGGCAAAATCACGCAGCAAGCCACAGCCTGAAGATTTTGAGCTGGTGAATATGACCACCTCGGGCAGCTTACTGGTATATTGCCGTCAGAAGCCAAAGGGTTTTATTGTGAAAATGTTGCAGTATTCCTACGATTCCAAATCACCTGATGCCTGGCAATCGGGCGGAGTTACGCGCAAGATCAAGAAAGTGATAAATAACCTCACCCCCGGCCAAAGGGTATGGGTTAGGCTGGCCATTGTAGAAGATGAGGACATCATCGAATATGGCGACCCTATTTCTATCATTGTTCTTTAAGGCTTTTTTTGTAAGTCGGCAGTTGGCAGTCTCCAGTCGGCAGTCAGCAAACCATACGCGCAGTCTGTCTTTGCCGACTGAGAACTGAAGACTGATGACTTAATGAAAACTCCCGTTTTTCTTATAGAAGAGCGGGAGTTTTGTTTTCTACAAATAATATTTTTCTTACCCCTTCCGCTTAATCATAGAATTGTTATATTTGAACCTTCATTCAACCCCACAGAGCCAAAGCTGCAAGCCTTAAGCATAATTGCATCTATGGTGTATGAATTAGGTTTTTTGAAGAATCAAGAGGCAGGCTACCACATATGGCCCTCTGTGAGGCGTACTCTGGATGGAGCTAGACAAGCGCCCATAAAAACCCGACGAAATAAGGTTTATTAGAGAAAAACGAATTTTTTTTCTAAAATCATTTCAAACTGAACATTTCTTTCTTACTTTTACTGAAATTATTTGTTTTTGCAAACTGACATAACCTTGACTGGTGGTTGAAAACGAATAATGCGTCTGTAGTCCTTTGCTAATTTTCCGACTCATCAACTAATCCACACGAATGAACCCAGAAGAAAAATCAAAAACTGAACTACAACATGAACTTCAGGTATTGAAGCAAGAGTTGATTTCGCTTAGTACATCTTACGAAAAAGACCTGGCTGAGCGCAAACTTGCGCAACAGGAATTGCTTGATAGTAGTACTCGTATGAACGAGATACTCAGCAACTCCATAGATGCTTCGTACAAACGTAATTTGCTTACCGATAAGTACGAATAAATAAGCCCGGTAGTCGAAAAAATTTCGGGTTATACTCCTGATGATTTAAAGAATCTGCCTCTCGAAAAAGCGTTGGAACTTATCGATCCGGCTGATATCCCGGCAACAACAGCCATAATAGGCGAAGCATTATCAGACACTACTGGCAAATCGTATGAGTTGCAATATCGTTTCAAACACAAAAATGATGGGAGTTATCGCTGGGTTCTCGATAAGTTTATGGTCATGCGCAACGTGGCGGGCGAGCCTGTGGCGCTGATAGGCAGCGTGAACGATATTACCCCCCGTATGTTGGCCGAAAACGAAAACAAGCGTATTCAAAAACTATTGGAAGATTCTCAACGTGTCGGTAAAATAGGAGGGTGGGAATACAATATTGATACCAGCGAACTTATTTGGACCCCCGAGATGTATCAAATACACGAAGTAGAC
>CAZNRQ010000718.1:0-2144 GCA_964574845.1 uncultured Bacteroidales bacterium | reverse complement strand
GAAGGTGGTCAAATTAAAACGGCGTAGACTGGTCAATTTAGGCGGCGTATCCAGCTTACCTCGTCAATCAAGAAAACTAACCGGAAATTATCGGGTTTGTCAGCAAGGAATTCGAGTAAATCACCTACAAGATCAACGACCGATAATTCTTCATTGCCGCCAATAGCCCTTTCGATGGATGCGCGGAATGAACTTTCATCAATGCCAATAAGCCCTTTCGCAATCTGGAGCACATCATTTAAAAATGCTTCTGCAAGGTCGGCAGATTTGGAGTTCCAATCTTCTTTCAGTTTTTCCTTTATTGCTTGTTTGAATTCATCAAATTTACCGGCTTTATCAAGCTGTTTTTCCAGTTTGGCCAAAGCAATATAAGATCCGTTATATCCCTGAGATAAATTCAACTGGCTAAGGAAAATCTTAGTTATCGCTTCCTTATTAGAGATATCCCCGCTGACAGCATCAATGTTGAACATGATAGAATCAATCAATGTGCTATCAAGTTTTTTTGAAAGCTCATTGAGTTTGGCATTGGTGACATTCAACGAAAGTGATACATCGGAGTTCTCAGCACGCAGCGTCTCCTTAAAATGATCAATTGCGCTTTTTTTGTGGTTCTCAGAAAAAGCATAGAAAATGTATTTCAGGAAATGAGATTTACCGGAACCGTAATAACCGTTAATCCAAACACCCGTGCGTTTGTCTTTTTCAGCAACCACATTGTTTATGACTGTGTATAAAAAGTCATAAATCTGAGTTGTAAAAACATATTCTGAAATTTCCTGATCAACCAAAGCATCATTCAATTCGCTGACAACTGCGACAGGGTTAATCCTGCGATCAATGGGTCTTGAATAAATTTTTTCGAGTTTCATTTGTTTATGGTAAAAGGGTGTTCAGATGGTTTGCGCGATAGATACTTTTTGAATTCAACTGGCCAAAAAGTGTGAAATTACTATTTGCCAGAGTGCCGGGGTAAAAAACGATGACCTTATAATCTTTGACATACTGCTCGATGCGTGATACCAATTTGTTTGCCCGTAAGTAAGGGTAAATGCTGCCGATGCCATAAATAAAGACATATACCTTTTTCAGTCCTGTATTGTCTGAAATATGGCTTTGAATTTTATCAATCAAATATTTTGTAAAATCATCACCGGCAAGGATGCGCTCAAGACGAAGCATTACTGCATGGCTGTCTTTCTTATCCAATTCCATCATTATATCAAAAGTTGTCATGGACGATACGCTTCTTGCTTTCAAGAATTCCAAGACTAATTCGTATATGTTAATCACAAGCGTGTCGGCCATCGCCAAAGGGCGCTTCAGCTTTTCCTTTAACAGTTCAATCTCTTTACGGACCTGATATTCATTGGCCGCATCATACGTAAAAAAGAAGAAAGGAGAAAAAATATTGGCAGTTTCGGGATTAAGGAAATCGCGATTCTCCAATAATTCATACAGCGAATCAATGCGTGTACTCATAAGCTATTTAGAATTCGTTCCCTATGTTCCTTCGGTATAAACATTGCTTCCAAAAACCAAGCTTCGCCATGATGGGCAAAGAATCGGCATAACTCATCAGAAAGATAAACTGAAATAAGTTTACCATTATTGATGAACCCAGTTTCCTTCATCATCAGTATCATGATCTGACAGGCCTTAAATTTGGTGTTGTCAGTCCATTTGTCAATTTCAGGATGATTGCCTGACGACCAATTCAGAAAGCGCAGGACATCTGACCTGTCAATGGTTGTATCCAAGCGCCTCCATTTGGAGAGCACTACTTCAAGGTGAAAGTCGCGGATGAGCGGATAAGCACTCAAACAAACAAAGTACAGGAAAATGTTTCTTTCTTCTTTTGTTGCAAGTTGCAAATAAGCCTTCCAATAGGATTCAGAGACAGCATTATATCTTTTTAAAATCTCACCGACCTTCTTTTTCCGGGCAATCCGGGAATTTATATGAAGGAGTTCGTTCGTGTCGGTGAGTAAATTAATCTCTGTTTGCACGTGTTCTTTTAAAAAGTTTACGACAGCTTCCGTTTCGGACAAAAGCAACGCGCCAGTGGTGAAGGAAGCGGAATAAACGTTATGAGTCATATAAGTATTAGAAATGTTTATAAATATACAGGATTAGAGTAAGAT
>CAZNRQ010000717.1:0-2145 GCA_964574845.1 uncultured Bacteroidales bacterium | reverse complement strand
ATTATAACGGACTTTTTCCCATACCTGTCTTCCAGTATTTGGAGTAATGCAAGGCGTGTAATACCATCTAGCGGCTGTAGTCCAAAGTCATCAAGGATAATCAGATGTGTTTTTTCGATTTGATTTAGCAATCTCACATAAGTACCATCTAACTTTGAACTCGATATTCTTTCCAAAAAACGGTTCATCCCGAAGTACAAGGTGCGATATCCCAAGCAACAAGCCTGTCGTCCAATAGCGCAACTAAGGTAACTTTTTCCACAGCCTGTAGAGCCACTAATTAGCACATTTTCTGCACGTTCAATAAAGCTGCAATCAGCAATCATCATTAATTTTTCCCGTTCTAGATTCCGGTTCGTATTACAAGTGACCTGTTCCAATACCGCATTATACCGCATTTTGCTTTGAAGCAGGAACATCTCCGTTTTTTTCTGCGCACGTTCCTGTATCTCAGCCTCTGCCAACCGGGCCATAAATTGATTAAGTGACGGTTGATCCTGTAAAGGCATGGAGAGCAGAGCCTGATAGGCACGTGACATCCCGTGCAGTTTTAATTGGGATAAATGATCCAGTGTGATTTGTGTGTTCATGGTTTTAATTTCAATGATTGATTGTTTATACTTTGGTTTAATTGTAAGAGACCACGCCTCGTATGTTCTCATGTTCCGGGATAGAGAAAAGGTCAGGCGAAGTTTCTGGTAGTTTATCCAGATTGTTTACCAGGATGTTTTTTATCAACCCATAGGTTATTCTGCTTGCTTTTAAAGCCCTTCGACAGGCAGCCTCGAAGCGTGTTGACTCATAAATTTCTGATAGCCTTTTTAATCCTAAACAGGCATTGTAAGTTTGTTCGATAAAATCTTTTGATGCAAGTACTTGCTTAAAAACATCAGAGGAACTTTCTCCGATTCTGGATGCAAACGATAAAAAGTATTCGGCATCCCATCCCTGGGCTTCGTTGTACTTCAGGTGTTTCTCCGGCATATGTTCGGCAAGGGTCGTGTAAGCATGCCGCCGGTAATCACGTTTATGAGCGGCTATCCTTTTAAAACCAATATAGATCTCCACATTTTGCTCATCGTAATTAATAGTGGTGGACTGTCCTATGTATTGATAGGGAACGCTGTATAGATGCATATCTTCCCCAAGAACAACATGGTAGTTCATCTGTACCTTCGCCTTAGTGGTATGCATTATGGTGAAGGGCTCCAGCGGAAGAGGTTTTAATAAAGGCTGTTCGTCCCGCACGAATCGCTCATGACGGCTTCCAGGCAGTTTCTGGAACGGATTCCTGTTGTACACCTCCAGAAGTACCCGTATCCTTTTGTTTATTTCGAATAAACTATGGAACTCTTCATTGCGCAGTTTGGCATAGATGCGCAGATAGGACTGATAAACGCTATTCTCTACCGTTGGCTTGTCTTTTGGTTTTCGTGGACGCGTGGCTTCTAGATTGGTGTTATAATGAACCGCCCATTGGTCGGCCAGTTCCTGAAACTTATATTCGTACCGCATGTTCTTGCCCACAAACTGCTTCATATTGTCGCTTAGAACATTACGCGGGACTCCACCAAGATATTCCAGACAACGGTTTAAGGCACAGAACAAATTTTCCTGTACTGCCGATGGCATAGCTTCAACATATGTATAATTGCTGAAAGGAAGGGCGCAAACCAATACCGGACAGGCAATCAGCTCACCCGTTAGCAAATCTATGTAATGCAATGGTTTCCCTGCGAAATCGATCTGAAGATACTCACCTGCACGATGGGTCAGGTGCATGGTCGCGTGCGAGCGCTTGATATAATTGGCAAAATGTTCGCAAAATTGGGTGTAACTGTAACTTTCAGGATTTGCCTCATGGTATTCTTCCCACAGGGTTTTTCGCGTTACTCCGGGCCTGGACAACTCTCCCTTGAAGTAATCCATATGTATATTAAGTTCCAGTAGTCGTTTGTCGGCTTTAGGAACTGAAGATTCCTTAAAAACTAATGTGCTTAATTGATTATCATCACATTGCAAAAGTGCCGAAAAACTTTTACCCGTTGATCCCAATTTGAAAAGGTACTTATCAAGGGTAGCCCTATGAATATGAAGCGACTCAGAGATTTTTAGCTTACTCTGTCCTTCTGCTAATAATTGAAT
>CAZNRQ010000716.1:0-2146 GCA_964574845.1 uncultured Bacteroidales bacterium | reverse complement strand
TTGTCAATGAAATTGAGGGAATTGCAATTGATGAGAAACAAAATTTAGTTTTTCAAAAACTTGCTTCAACAACAAACAGAATGACGGAAAGACAACTATGGCATTTCAATAAAAATGTTCCGCACTGGTTTTTGAGCCCATGGTTTCAGAAAATGGATAAAAATGAAATTTACAAAGCATCAAAATCTTTTAGTGAAAATTGTTTGTATGCTTTGCATGATAATGAAATAGAAATCAATCCAGAATGGGAAAGTTATTTGATTTCAAATGCGAGAGTCCTCAAAGATTTTTGCTTTTGGAATCTCTCTTTATTTTTACAATCAAAGAATCCGAATGTTCCAGACATACCAAACAAGTTAATTAAACCTGCGTCTAGAAATAGTTTGACTGCACAAAGAACACAATTTTGGGATTTGGTTGTTAAAGAACTTGGTTCGGTGAAATGTATTTACACAGGAGAGAGACTTACCATTGGCAATTATGCCGTTGAACATTTCATTCCTTACAATTTTGTTTCTCACGATTTGATTTGGAATTTAATTCCCGCCGATAAATCATTCAACAGTTCAAAGAGTGATAAACTTCCACCGCTTGAAAAATATTTCAATCCTTTTTTTAATTTGCAAAAGACCGCAATTGAAATAGTAAAAGCCAAAAATCCGAAAAGCAAATTGCTTGAAGATTATTTGACAATTTTTCCTGACTTAGATATGAATTTTTCACAAGAAAAATTCAGAGAAAGAATTCAGCCTTTAATAACCATTGCATCAAACAATGGATTTGAATTTATGAAGTGATGCTAACAAATCAATACAATTATTTAACAGCAAAAGAAAGAGATACACTTTCTTTTCCAGCAAAACTTTTGCTTAACAAAAGCTTGTTGGTTGGGGAAGTGTTGGATTTCGGTTGTGGGTTTGGAAAAGATGTTGAATTGCTGAATGCAAAAGGAATTAACATTATCGGTTATGACAAATATTATTTTCCTAAGTATCCGGTGAAGAAATTTGATACCATTATTTGTTTTTATGTACTGAATGTTTTGATGCAAGAAGAGCAATCAAATGTATTGATGGAAATTTCTCAACTGTTAAAACCTACAGGCAAAGCATATTTTGCAGTGAGAAGAGATTTGCATTATGAAGGATTCAGAACTCACACGATTCATCGGAAACCGACCTACCAATGCAACGTGATTTTGAATTATGAGTCATTTTTCAAAAATGAAAATTGTGAATTATACGAGTATAAACACTTCAATCAAATCAACCGAAATGAAAATCCGGGTTGTCCTTTTTGCAATCCCTCTGCAGAAACAGCATTGCTATTAGAATCTGCAACTGTTTATTCAATGTTTGATAAATATCCAGTTAGTAATGGACACACTTTAATCATTCCTAAAAAACATTGTGATGATTATTTCCAACTTTCCTTTAAAGAACAATCTGCTTGTTGGTTTATGGTGAATAAAGTTAAAGATATCCTGCAAAATACATTTAATCCTGATGGATTTAATATAGGTGTCAATATTCATGAAACAGGAGGGCAAACAATTCCGCATGTTCACATACATGTAATTCCAAGATTTAACGGCGATGTCAAGGAGCCAAGAGGCGGGGTAAGAGGAGTAATACCCGAAAAAAAGAATTATTAAAATAAACTCAACAAATATTGATTATACAAGCAACACATTTAAAAAGCACTCAAATTAAAAAACTAAAAAAATGAATGAGCAATTTGTACTAAAAAAGGAAGTTGATTGGTCGGTGCTACATCAAGGCTTTGCTATTCCAGTTTCAATTCAGGTGACTTTTAAGAAAACATTACAAAATGAAATGCCAAAAGGAGTTACAAAAGATATTAAGCTATTATTAAATGGAAGGATGTTTAAAGCAAAACTTATCAATCAAAAATTTGATGAAACTAAATACCCTAATCACAAAGACATAGTGCAGATACGTTATAATACTCAGAGTGAATTAGCAATTGAATTACGAAAAACTTTTTTTGACATCTACAATTATTTGCTTAACTCAAAATTGGAAAATAATTTAGGTGAATCAAAAAAAAACTTGCTGAATATATCGACTGGTCAAAAACAGTTTATTGTTATTTATACAACTCAATATTCAGATACTTTTTTAAT
>CAZNRQ010000715.1:0-2147 GCA_964574845.1 uncultured Bacteroidales bacterium | reverse complement strand
AACTCCTTTGATCTGCCGGAAGGCCGCTTTGATTCCCCATAAGCACCCGGCAGCCTACAGCCAACTCATGCGGGCCTGTATGCAACCTTTGTTGAAGCCAAAGGAGGTCTGCCCTCCATTTCCGGCCCGGGTTGCTGATCCTTGTTGCCTGGCCAAAGCCGCGGCCCTGTTGTTGCAATATACCCGCCAACAGTCAGCTATTGAGCCCCCTCTGTTTACGGCCCTCTTTTTACAAACTTTACAACATTGTTGCCGGCAACGCATCGACAGCCTGATGCTGGGCGAGCTGGTTTGCCAATTGCTGGCGCTCGACCTGCTGACTCTGGCCGACTCCCCTCCTGCATCACAGCGTAAAGGCGAAAAAAACAAACCCGTCAGCCTGAAGTGGATTTTATGGGACGGCGACCCCTTTGGCCTGCTGACCTCCTTTGCCCAGGATCTCTGCAAGGCTTTGCCGGGAGTGAAAAAACCCATGGCAATGGCGGCTGTGCTGAGCGAAAGCAACAGCGAGCTGAGGTTCGTCGTTCCCCGCGACCATCTGTGCACGGTGATGGCTCTCTTCGAACTGATGGTGCTGGCCAAACGCCTTTCGTGCAAAGGCAGCCGCGGCCTCATATTGTTTTTGAGCCGACATATTAAGGCTCCCGAAGACGAACCCGAATACAATTGTAAATCTTTCCGCATGCAAAAGTCGAGGGCACTGAAAGACAAGTACCATAAGCTCATCATCAAAAAAGCCATAAAAGACCTTTTTTTCAAATATTGCCCGGGTGAAAAAGCTGCGAAAATTTTCGAAGATTACTTCTCATAAGCTGCTTTATTACACACCAATACCCTCCCTACATGTTACGTTAGTGTTACGATAGAAAAGTGAGGTAAAATAACATCTATAGTGTTTACGTAATTTTATAAA
This sequence comes from uncultured Bacteroidales bacterium, assembly GCA_964574845.1. Taxonomy (GTDB): domain Bacteria; phylum Bacteroidota; class Bacteroidia; order Bacteroidales; family CAIWKO01; genus CAIWKO01. Next base: position 1,234 of record CAZNRQ010000715.1, on the reverse strand, counting down.
GTCTTTCGGATGGCAGACGTTATCCCTTCTGAAGATCACAAAGTTTATGCAATGAATTAAAAACGTAAAAAACAAAAACAAAATGGTTACAGACTCTCATCAAATTAAGATTTCTTTCAAGAAGTTGAGGGGAATAGCCCTGTATGAGCAGAGGGGTTTGGGAGGCAGGCCAGAGGGAAGTGTTTTTGCGCAATGTAGTTTTATGATATCGTTAGACGAAACCGGTACAAAGAGAGATGATTTCCCGAATGACTTTTTTGACTTCCCGAATCGCTTTTTTGATCTCCCGAATAAATTTTTTGATTTTGCGAATCGATCTCTTGATTTCCCGATTAAACTTTTTGATTTCCCGAATCACTTTTTTGACTTCCCGACTAAACTTTTTGATTTCCCGAATCAATTTTTTGATTTCCCGATTAAACTTTTTGACTTTGCGAATCGCTTTTTTGACTTCCCGAACCGATATTTGATTTCCCGAATCGATTTTTTGAGTTCCCGAATAAAAAGTGAGTTTTGCCGAAGAGGAAAGGACAGGAAGACCCTATGTGAAAATCCCTATGCGTTTGCAGCTTCGGGCATGGCAAATGCAGATCCATTATACGACCCCAAGAAGGGGCGCCTTAGAAAACAAATTTTATTAATTAAAAACTACTTTTATGGATAAAAGCATTACCGTGCGTTATAATTCGCACAAGAAAACCATAGAGTATTTTGATGAGAATACGGGGTTATATACTCCTATTTCCACTTTCGCACCGGTGTATGCCATATACAAGGGGCATTATCATGGGCTAGAAGCCGCCATGGAGTTGCAGGGTTATAATATAGAACCCACGACTTCGATCAAGAGCGTGGTGAAAGAGCTTATGATAAGCACCATTATGACGTTTGCCGATAAGGCATTTGTGCAAGCAGGTGTTTTGGGATTGGCGGAAATAGCAAAAAGCCTAGATATTACATCGACTTACTTGTTGGGTAAATCGGATGAGGATGCAAAGATCAATTGTACGAACATCAAAAACATTATTAAGACAAATTTGACCGAACTGGATGAGGTGACCGCAGCCGATGTGGTGATCATGGAAAAAAGCATTACCAAGTTTTCGGATATTCAGGTGCTGCCCGCTAAGAAGATCAGTATTAGAAAATCGGAAGGCACGGAACAAATCAATATTTTGATTGACGAGCTGGACGAGGACAGGAAAAAACTGACCAAAATAGTTAGTGGTTATAC
>CAZNRQ010000714.1:0-2154 GCA_964574845.1 uncultured Bacteroidales bacterium | reverse complement strand
ACCCTTAACAGTTCATCTTGTAAAGGTGTATTCATTATTTTTTACAAAGTCCTATTTGGGATCGTTCTTGTGCCTCATCTCGTAATTGTAGATGCGGGCCGCATTGATTGAATGATTGCGGGTGCCGAAATATAAAGGGATGGTAGCGCCTATCAGCACAACACCTCCTGCAGCAAAATACCATTGGGGATCGTCGCCCATCAGCAGTTTGATGCCCGTGTAGCCTATCAATCCCGCGCCCACCAGGGTGAGAATGATAGAGGGGTTGTTGTTGCGCTTGGCCAGGCTCACTTCTTCCATGGCATCGGGAAAAGGTTTGCACGCATCTTCGAGCTTGATGAGCGAAAGGTCCTTACCATGCAGGTTAAGGTCGGCACTCATGGCATGTCTGGTTATGCTAATCGTGTCGGTTGTGGTGGTTTGTGCCTTGCCGAGGATGACCAGGGCCAGAGAAAGTAAGAGAAATATGCTGAGATGTTTCATCGCCGGGAGAATTGTCAGGTAAAATTACACTTTTTTGTAAACATAGATACTTTGTTTTTATTATCTGAGGGGCTGTTTCCTTATTAATTTATAATTTTGCCGCAAATCAGAAGTATGAACGGCGATCCCGGGGTTTATCAAACATTAAACGACCTGAAAATTGATTTTACTTACATAGAGCATCCACCGGCTCCTACCATTGACATAGCCCGTCAATACTGGAAGGGACACGATGCGCAGCATTGTAAGAACCTCTTTTTTCGTAACCATAAAGGCAATCGTCATTACCTGGTGATTTTGGATTGCGAGCAGAATCTGGCCATTCATGATATAGAAAAACGCCTGAAACAAGGCAAACTTACCTTTGCTTCTGAAAAACGCATGCAGCAGTATCTGGGATTGCTGCCAGGTTCGGTTTCTCCTTTCGGACTCATTTATGATTCCACCAAAAACGTACATGTGTTTCTGGATACGAATCTTCAAAAAGCCCAACGAATCAGCTTTCATCCCAACCTCAACACGGCATCCCTTATTATTTCGTTTGAGGATTTCATGCGTTATATAGCTTTTACGGGCAACAGCCATGAATTTATAGAATTATATTAAGCGGATTCCTCCTAATTTTATTTTACTGACAACCGAAAATACCTATCTTCGTACTAAGATTAACCATATATGGGCAGGGACGAAAACACATTGTTGAAAGAAAAGATCATTGAAGTCTGCAAACAGCAGCAATTGGCTACTATTGCCAACCTGAAGCGTGAAATGGACGAGCATCAGCAGTTGGCCAATGATTATGGTCCGCCAAGGGACCGTTACGATGCTTTTCGCTCGCAGATGCTTAGACGTCGCGATATCTTTGCCGAACAATTGCAAAAAGCCAACGAAGAACTTTTTACCCTCGATAAGATAAAACCCAACGAAGTGAAAACCAAGGTGGAGTTTGGTTCTATTGTGATCACCGATAAGCAAAAGCTTTTCATAGCCACCAGTATGGGTAAAGTAACTATTGATAATGAGGTGTTTTTTTGTATTTCGCCGGCGGTGCCTATTTATAAGGCCATTGAAGGAAAGAAAACAGGGGATGCCATAACGTTTAACAACAACCGCTTCGTAATAGCAGATGTTTTCTGAAACTCTTTGCCCTTCGGATTGCCCGGCCTGCAGGCACCGAAACCTTACTAAAGAAGAAAGCCTGAACCGAAAATCCGAATTTCTTCATAAAAAACTGTCAAACTTTTCCTCCTGTCTTCAGCCGGTTATATCGGTTGCCGATGAACTTAGGAATAATTACCGCAAAAAGATTTGCCTCAGGGCGGTTCATAACGGTCAGAGATGGGAATTTGGGCTGATATTGAACAAGAAGTTGCTTCCCATACCTCACTGTCCGGTGCATCATACTTCGGTCAACCAATGCATGAGCTATTTGGCGGATGTGATGCCGGCTCATGAGGTGTTTCCCTTGCATTATTATGTGCAATCGGGTCGTCAGCTCATGTTGGTTATGAAAACCCAAACTATGCCTGATATGCAATGGCTCAGCGATGAGGTGAAGCAATATCTGACGGATAGGAGGGTGGATGGACTTTGGATACATCTTAATCCTTCTGCCGGCGACATGATCTTCATGAAGCACAATTATTTTCTGGTCTTCGGAAAAGAATATTC
>CAZNRQ010000713.1:0-2158 GCA_964574845.1 uncultured Bacteroidales bacterium | reverse complement strand
ACTTAATAGGGTTTGTTGATTTTCAGTAAAAGGTTTTATTAATAAATATTTCCAGTCTTTACTTTTTGTAATAAATCTGGCAATATTTCAGAATTTGAATTGTAAAAATTAATTTTAAGACCCGAATCATCACTTTTCCTAACAACTATTATTGATCTTTCATTTGAAAAACATTTGATATTTATATTCTGCTGCTTTCCAGAATAGTTAGTATAGCCTTGTTTTTCTAGAATGGGGCAAAAAGCATTAAGAATATTTATGCTATTTTTAATGTATTGTGCACCTAATACAACTTCTACCTCAATAGCTTTAAGCAATGCCTTTTCAGAAACTGAATAACCGCTTATAGCATAGGTAGGCTCTCCATACCAATTTGACCCTGTTATTTTTCTTACAGGTTCTTTTATATCAGATGAAAATTCATAGCGAACGGAACTCTCTATACTTCCTGACTTTCCTTTTGTATTTATTGCGAAAGAAGTAATGCCATCTTTTTCTGGTAAATTTTCATTTCCGCTTTCAGTGTATTTTAAAATATCTCCCACTTTAGAATCTACTGTTAGCTTACTGTCAATAGAATATGGAATATTTATTAAAATTGCAACTGCAATTGAATCTGTCCTAATTGAATCGGCTTTTGCAATAAGAATATTGGCCTCACTTACAAATCTTCCATCCGGATACTTCGTAATATATGAGTTTAGCGAATTAAACGTATTTTCTTGCCTTGCTTTCTCCCAATTGTTCTTTTCAATAAAATATAATGTTGACCAGATTGCCACTAAAGCAAGAATTATTACAATTACAATTACGATCACCAAAACAATGACTTTCTTTCGCTTCTTCTTCTCGATGTTTCTGATTCGTGCAAAAAACTTCTTAAAACCTTCATTATTGGGATATAAAACCAATGCCCTTTCAATAAATTCTTTCGCCTGTTCTACTTCTTTATTTTCAAAATTATTATCCGCTAGACGGAATAAGGTATCAGCAATTAATTGTCTGCATTTTTCATTTTTATATATATGAAATGCTGTTTCAAAATTTTCCAAAGCCAATTCAAAGTTCTTTTGATTCACATTATAATTCCCTTGAAAAATTAAAATCTCCTCCAGCATATTTTTATGCAGGATATTAGTCGTATCAATTTGAGATTCCGGGTTCAGGTGCTTAAAAAGGGAAGGTAATCTTTCATCATTATTATTGACCTTAATCAATGAAAAAACATAATAGAGCAAGGCAATGTCTTTATCCTGTTCATTTTTAGTTTTTGATACAACTAATTCAAGAAATTCGCATGATTTTTGAAAATCACTAGCTTGACAAGCATCAATCCCTAAGTAAATTCGTGCCGACAGATTTTCAGAGTCTAATTCATGTATTTTTCGCCATGCATCAAGGCTTTCTTTTTCTTTATTCTGTTCTGTTAAGTAGGTGGCTTTTTTAATCTGCAATTCAATATCATCTGGTTTTATCGCAATAATGCGATCCAAATAAATCAAGGCCTCTTTTTGTTTCCCTGAGGAGATTGCAATATCTGTTAAATCAATGATCTTTTTCCAGACATCAATATCTTCAGGACTAATTTTAATAATCCTTTCCAGGTAAACAAAAGCTTTGTTATTATTCGATGCAGATAAAGCTAGATTTGCCAAATCTGAGAGAATTGAAATGTCACTGGGATTCGTTTTTAGAAGTTTTTCTCCAATTTCAGCAGCCCTATTTTTATTTCCAGTTTTCCAATATGACTTGTATAGTAAATCAAGAGTATGACTGTCAAATTCATCGAAAACTAAAAGTTTGTTTAAATAAATTATTGCATCATCAAACAATTGTTTATCGTAGAGAAACTGTGAATATTCTTTTTGCAACTCTTTATTTTGTGGTTCCGATTTCAACCGTTCTTCAAAAACCGATCTGGCATCAACTTTGGGTGGACTGAATGTCGATTCAAAAACCAAAGGACTTCCACAGGATTTACAGAATTTCTTTTCGTCAGGATAAGATAGATTACATTTGGTACAGGTTTTCATAAAAATATTGTCCTTTTAAAATATTTTTTACAATTTTTCTACTTTATAGGTCCGATTTAATTTTTCAGACCTAAATTTTAAATAATAAATTTCATAGCTTAATCAGTAGCTACATGTTATCTCTT
>CAZNRQ010000712.1:397-2159 GCA_964574845.1 uncultured Bacteroidales bacterium | reverse complement strand
CCTTTATAATATGCCGAGCTTCCTGCCACCGAAGTTAATAGGTGGGCAATATATCCTCCTGTGCAACTTTCGGCGGTAGCCAGAGTTTTGCCCAGGTTTTTTAGGTTTTGGCCAACGATTCCCTGAAGGGTATCCTTATTATAACCAAAAATTAATTCGGGAATCAATTGTTTGAGTTTCTCTATTTCCTTGTCAATATTTTCAACTGGGCTGCCTTTTGTGGCTTTGTAGCACGATAGGCGCAGTTTTACTATCCCCACTTCGGGCAGATAGGCCAGTTTGATATCGCGGGGCAACTGATTTTCCCAATCTTTGATACGCTCGGCCAGGGCCGATTCGCCAATGCCTGAAGTAAGAATAGTTTTATGATGAATAGGTGGCGCAAAGCTGATCTTTCTCAGTTGAGGGATTACCTCTTTGGTCATCATCTCTTTCATCTCAAAGGGCACACCGGGCATGGAAATATAGTGCTTCAGTTTTTTCTCGAACCACATTCCGGGGGCAGTACCCACCAGGTTAGGAATAGCCCGGCAACAAGCCGGAAGCATGGCTTGTTGTCGGTTTAGCTCTGAAACTCCCCAACCACGATTCTTAAAAAGGCGGGTAATATTATTCAGCGATTCTTTATGCAACACCAGTTTGGTATCGAAAAACAGGCAAAGGGTGTTTTTGGTAATATCGTCACTGGTTGGTCCCAAACCACCTGTGAGTATAGTCAAATCAGTGCTTTCCGAAATATTTTTCAGAGCGTAGATAATCTCTTCACGGGTATCACCAATGGTTATCATACGCTTCACCCTAATCCCCATAAGGTTAAGTTCGGAAGCAATATAGGAAGTGTTGGTATTAATGATTTGGCCTATCAGCAGTTCGTCACCAATAGTAATTATTTCAGCGATCATGAAAGTTTATCTGGCGAGAGTATCTCCCATATCTTTTGGCACCACCGACATGACAGGTATCCTCGAAAGTCTGATGATCTCAGTAGCTTGTTTATCCACAAAAAACGGAATAAATCCGGTTTCCTGCTGAGTCATGATCATGATCAGGTCTACGTCCTGTTGGTCTTCAGCATATTTTAGAATCAGGGGTGTTTCTTCTGATTCTTTGCTGGCCTCAAGTATTTCTGCAGTGCAGTTCACATTCCTTTCTTCAATGAAACTCTTTACTTGAGCCACCTGTGCTTTCAGCTGTCCTGAAATTACTTTATGATTGGTCGACCAAAGTACAGAAATTACTTTGATGGTCGAGCCAAACATTTTTGCCAGATCAATCGCCCAGGTGACCTTTTGGCGACTTTCCTGAGTGAGGTCTAAAGGCAATAATATGCTTCGGCAGCCGTTGTAATTATTAGAAGAACCAATGGTCAATACCGGGCAGTTAGCATTGCGTATTACGCGACTTGTGTTGGCACCAATAGCATTTTCTTTGGGTCCGGTCGAACTGGCGGTTCCCATAACAATGAATTTCGCCTGAATCATATCGGCTACTTCAACAATTTTGGTGTGAACTTTGCCTTTGGCCACCATAAAATTTATATCCAAACCCGTTTCCTTACATTTTTCTTTGGTAAAACTGTCAAGCTCTGTCTCCATTTTTTTGATGAGTTCAGCACTCTGATCGTCAGAAAAAAATTTGTTCAGAAATCCACCATCCTCATGAACATAAAGTAAGGTTATACTCAAATTGGTAAGTCTGGCAAGGTTGTAAGATTGGGTCAAAGCAATTTCTGCCTGTTCCCTGAAATCGAAGGGAACTAAAA
>CAZNRQ010000712.1:0-387 GCA_964574845.1 uncultured Bacteroidales bacterium | reverse complement strand
ATATTTTACTAAATTTGTTTCGGTTTATAAAAATAGCAACAAAATCATTAACGATTTGCAGTGCAAAAATAATAAATTGAGTGCTTTTTACAAAAGTACAACACTTTATCGTTATAACAAAATCAAAACAGTAATACAATTATCATGAGAGTATTTGAAGAGTCGGAATTGATACTGACAAAAGAAAACAAAATCTACCATTTAAACCTATCTCCAGAAGATATAGCTGATGACATTATTGTGGTTGGTGACCCTGGCAGGGTCCCGGAAATTTCAAAATATTTTGATTCTATTGAACTAAAAGTACAGAATCGCGAACTTCTGAGTCATACAGGTATTTTCAACAAAAAAAGCATAACAGCCTTGTCTACCGGCATGGGCCCCGAC
>CAZNRQ010000711.1:0-2160 GCA_964574845.1 uncultured Bacteroidales bacterium | reverse complement strand
GGATTAAACATAGCATTGAGGAGAGATATACGCCCATTGCGGAAGTCATTTTTCATAATTCATGGACAGATTACGCCAAACTGTTTAAGGAATATCAAAAGAACAATAATATTATTTTCCGCGGTCAATCGAATGCAGGCCGAACTTCTAATTTTGATTTTTGGCAAATAGTTTCAAATCTAAATCGGCATTACCCTGATATTTCTTTAAAGGATTTTTTTTCTTTCACATCACAAGGGAAGCAACAGTTGCGGGAGTACCCTGCTTTCAGTCAAAAAATCAGCACACCTGACGATATTCATTTGATTGACCTGCTTGCATTTTTGCAACATCGCGGAATATCCACGCCTTTGGTAGATTTCTCTTATGACCCTATTACAGCCCTTTTCTTTGCGTGTGCTGCAATGCCATTTGAAACGGCTAATGGTAGCGACTACCGATTTCTATCAATCTTTGAAATTGATTCTGAAGTTTTGTTTTCTTACGGAATAAGAGAGATGCCGGGCGATTTTTCATTCAATCAATATGACTTTCAATGTCTGGATCCATACAACCCCATGCCAGACCATTTTGTTGGCAGCGACAAACCATGCATGGCAGTTTGCAGAAACCTCCCCGGCGGTTTGCAAAATTTCAACCTCACACAACAAGACGGTGCCTTTTTGCTGATTCATGTTCCCAAAATGATTTCGATACTTTCAGATCGGCAAAGATGTTTGCGTTATAATTCGCTGGAAGATTTGCTGCTTCATATCAGACTTGAGAAGAATATCCATGTAAAGCCTTTGAAGTTGCATCTAATTCCTTACCAATCCATCTTTTTAAGTCCCGATGACGACAAGATTTTTTCTATGCCTGATACATTATACCTGTACCTTGAGATAAAACAAAAAACGGGGAAACTGCTTTTTGCAGGTGATGATTTGAACGCATTCAAATATGACTTCATGTTTAACTCGAACCGCATACATCAAAGGGCCTATTACCTTTCAAAACTGGATAATAGCCCCGAAAAGGAATTTCTTTTACAAATGGGAGTAATATAATCATGACCAGAGAACAGGAAATATCAGCCTACCAAAAAAAATGCTGGAGCACTTACAAGTCTGCTGTGGGACTTGATCGGGAATACTCTTATTTATATGGCAATCCCGTAAAAGTGCATGTCCCGTTAGATACAGCCATTAATGGCATTATGATTATTGGCGCTTATCCCACGGCACATTTCAATACAATAAGTGGTGAAACGGATGTTCCTGTTTCAGACCACTTATATCCCTTTAGCAACGAATGCTACTTTGATGGCAGCAGAATACGAACTGTCGAATCTGGCAGAGAATTACAAGATCAGTATCTGGATAAATTGAATATTACCCGAGAACAATGTTGGATCACCGACCTCGTCAAGGTATTCCTTTTCAAAGACGGCCATATCCGCAGGTATGAATCCTTGGGTTTTAATGGGCATTCCGCAACACGGAATCAATTCTCGTTGTTCGCAAAAAAAAGCATTCCTCTTTTGCATGAAGAAATATTGATTGCCGATCCCAAACTTATACTCACATTGGGGGCAGAGGTGGCCGCGGCAGTTTTTAATGTCCCCGAAAACGAAGCGATTTCCCGGATGACAGAAACAAGAATTCCTCTTTTGGTTGGTCAAAAGGAATATGCTTGTTTTGCATTACCTCATCCCGGCATAATCATGAAGAATACAGCGCAGTCAGCGATATGGAAGGCAACTCTTACACGCCAGATCGAAACAATTAAAAACTTTTTATATGAAAGTTTCTGATCAAAAAAACAATTTTAAAGGGTATCCTATTCCGGATGCGAACATTTCCCTCACTAAAGAGCTCTTTGATGAAATAAAAACAATTGAGGTTTTACCGGATGATGTTGAAAAGTTCCGATTGAAATATGGGGATATAATTTTGACGGAGGGAGGGGCCCCGGACAAGGTAGAACGAGGGGCTGTTTGGAAGTTTGATGTTCAGGATTGCATTCATCAAAACCACATTTTCCGGGTCAGAGCCAATCCTGAAATACTACATTGGGATTACCTCAGTGCTTTGCTTGGCAGCAAATATGGGAAGAAATACTTCCTTAAGTGGAGAATACGCGCAAACTGGTCCCCTAGTTCCGCGTTAAGCTGACCCCCTT
>CAZNRQ010000710.1:0-2161 GCA_964574845.1 uncultured Bacteroidales bacterium | reverse complement strand
ATAGTAACCCTTACTTTTTCGATATTGGCCAGGGTGTCTTTTTCAAATTCTTTCTGCCCCACAACCGTCAGGTTGTCCAGTCCCAAAGTGAAATTGGGGAAATTGCGGAAAAGTGAAAGATGATAATCCTTGAAATCAACCGTAGCATTCAGGCTTTTGTTGATCTCGGTCTTTACGGCCTGTATGATCTGCTTTTTGAATATCAAAGGCAGCACAATGGCTAACACAATGATCAGTCCTACAAAGATACCGAAGATCTTAAAGAGGGTTTTTACAATTTTCTTTGATTTCATGACGTTTGGTTTTTGAACAGGGTTTAATTTCGACGCTAATGTACATATTTTTTCGGCTACCTGCTATAAAGAAAGATGAAGGTAGCTGAATAGATTTAATAATAACCTTATTGAATGATGGGCAAGTTTGAGTGCAACCGCCTTTTTTGATTGCGGCGTGATTGCTTGTCGAGCTTTCTTTTGGTCTTTTCGTAATCGGAATCAACCACTCTGGTAGGAACAATCCCCAAACTCGTATAGCCGCTGCATCTTCTGGCATTGTATTTTGCCCAGCGCGTCATGTTTTGGTTATAATTCTGTGGCTTCCCGTTGTTTTTGGCTGCCATGCAAACATGCTTGGTTTCGCATGAATTCAGAGCAATCAGGCACAAAATCAATACCCCAAAATAACTAAAATTATATTTTTGAAAATAGACCTGCATTCGGGGTGCAAAATTATTATTAATCCCGAAAACGGAAAATTTTTATTGGGAATTACTTCAGGAACCATTCCGGATCCATGTACTGTTTGGCATGCTCACCATACGACATCACCTTTTTATCTTCGATATGGTAAGTGCGCTCTTCTCCATAGATTTTCGAAAAAATCACCTGTGATTTTTTGCCGTGGATATCTTCGCGCATCAGGTTCACAAGATTTGTTTTTTCCTTATGGTAGTCAATATTGACGTGACAATAGGGACAATAGAAATCCACTGTTTCACCTTTTTTGATTTGCATGGTACAGTTCATCTGGCTGGTGTAATTTCCCAGTTCGGTATGCAGAAAAACTATTCCCTGTTTCCCGTTTTTATCTTTAACTATCAGAACGATTTTGTCGTTCACGTTTAGATGACCCTGACAAAAAGGGCAGATATAGCATGTTTCCATGGTCGTTGAATTTTACATAGTAATACTTATTTCTCAAAGAACATTTGAAGGTATAAAATTACTAATTTTTAAGCTTTTTTGCAAGTTTTTTCCGGAAATAATCGGGCTGTCCGCAAACTTTTTCTTTTTGCAGAAGGAAGGTTACATACTGACAAAAGGTTTACTGCAAACTCTTGATCTGCTCCTCAATTATATTGATCTTCGATTGCGCATCAGCCAGCTTCTTGCGTTCAATATCGACGACCTGTTGGGGAGCGGAACTCACAAAACGTTCGTTGCCCAGCTTTTTCATTACTGAGTCGATGAAACCCTGCTGATACTTCAGTTCTTCCTGCAGTTTCAGTATCTCAGCTTCGGTGTCTATATTCCCTTCCACAGGAATGTAGAATTCGGTGGAGCGGATAAGGATAGCGATGGCCTGTTCCACTTTTTCGGTGACATATCCTATTTGGCTGATGTTGCAAAGTTTGGCGGCCACCGAATCGAAAGTGGTGTCGGAAGCTTCGTTGTTGTTCTTGCGGATCATCAGTTTGATGGGTTCTTTGAAGGGGATATTCTTTTCTTTGCGCACCGTGCGTATCTCGGTGATCACTTCCTGTGCATAGCGGAAGTTTTCCAGGAATGCTGCATCAAAAGCACCCGCTTTGGGCATTTCGGTCATCATCACCGATTCGCCTTCCAGGCGTTCGCGTATGTGGTGCCAGAGTTCTTCGGTGATGAAAGGCATGAAAGGATGCAGGATCTGCATCAGCTTTTCGAAGATGTCCAGTGTGGATTCGAAAGTGGCACGGTCTATGGGTTGCAGGTAGGCCGGTTTTATCATCTCCAGATACCACGAACAGAAATCATCCCAAATCAGTTTGTAGATGCAGAGAATGGCATCCGACATGCGGTATTTTTCGAAATGGTCGTTCAGTTCTATAAGGGTGCTGTTGAGTGTGGCGTTGAACCAATCCACAGATACTTTGCTGCTCTGGGGCTGGGGAATGCTGTCGTCA
>CAZNRQ010000709.1:0-2165 GCA_964574845.1 uncultured Bacteroidales bacterium | reverse complement strand
CATCAGTTCTATCTGGTCCTCCGATTCTCTGAGCCCGGCGGTATCTATAAAGCGGAAAGCAATGCCTTCAATGCTCATAATGTCTTCAATGGTATCGCGGGTGGTTCCCGGAATTTCGGATACTAAGGCTTTTTCTTCGTTCAGCAGGGCATTCAGCAGGGTCGATTTGCCCACATTGGGTTTGCCCACAATAGCCACAGGAATACCGTGTTTCAGCACATTTCCCTGTTTGAAAGATTCTTTCAGCGTTTCCACTTCGGTCTTGATCTCATTTATCAGTCGGAGAAATTCGCTGCGGTCGGCAAATTCCACATCTTCTTCGCTGAAATCCAGTTCCAGTTCTATCAGGGCGGTAAACCCTATAAGTTTTTCGCGCAGTTCTTTGATCTTTGATGAAAAGCCACCCCGCATCTGATTCATAGCCAAGTCGTGGGCACCTTTCGAATTGGCGGCAATCAGGTCGGCAATAGCTTCGGCCTGCGAAAGGTCGAGCTTATGGTTCATAAAAGCCCGTAAAGTAAACTCTCCGGGACTGGCCAATCGCAATCCCAGCGACAGCAGGGTCTCCATAATACGTTTCTGTATGTAGAGCGAGCCGTGGCAACTGAATTCCACCATATCTTCGCCGCTGAAAGAGTGAGGGGCGCGGAAAACGGTCATCAGCAGGCTGTCAATTACTTCTTCGCCTGCCACGAATTTTCCGTAATGAACGCTGTGGCCTTCATATTCTTTCGTTTCAGTTCTTTTGGCAGGAACAAACACCTGTTCTATGGTCTTCAGGGCTGCTTCGCCGCTGATGCGTATGAGGGCAATGGCTCCTGTTCCTCCTGCCGTAGAAATAGCGCAGATGGTATCGGAACGGTTCAATGAGTTTCTGAGTTGCATGAATTTCAATTATCCATACAAAAGTAGTTAAATAAATTTGTTCAAAAAAAAAACTGAAAATACGGTTCATTTCCAACCATTATTATAATTTTGTTATATGATTCAGGGAAAAAAAGTAGTGGTAGTGATGCCGGCCTATAATGCCGAGAAAACACTGGAACATACCTATGCCGAGATCCCTTTTGATATTGTGGATGATGTGGTAGTGGTCGACGATTGCAGTAAAGACCGTACGGTAGAAAAGGCAGAATCAATAGGCATCAGGCATGTCATACGTCACGAAAAGAATACAGGCTACGGAGGCAATCAAAAGACCTGTTATGATTATGCCCTGGGTTTGGGTGCCGATATTGTAGTCATGCTGCATCCCGATTATCAATACACCACTTTGCTGATACCTTCTATAGTCCATATGATTTCCGGTGGACTTTATCCCGCTGTTTTGGGTTCGCGCATATTGGGCAGGGGAGCCCTCAGGGGCGGAATGCCGCGTTACAAGTATATTTTCAATCGTTTTCTTACCCTTTTCCAGAACATAATGATACGGCAGAAGCTGTCGGAATATCATTCGGGCTACAGGGCTTTCTCTTCAGAGGTTCTCAGAAAAATAAACTATCATGCCAATTCCGACGATTTTGTGTTCGACAACGAAATGCTGGCGCAGATATTCTTTGCAGGTTTCGAAATAGCCGAAGTCACCTGTCCCACGAAATACTTCACCGAAGCCTCGTCCATCAATTTTTCCCGCAGCCTGAAATATGGTTTGGGTGTGATGGGCGTTTCCTTCAAATACAGGTTTCAAAAGATGAAGCTTGCCCGCTATCGTATCTTTACACCCGCAGCAGATGACAGAGTCTGAACAGCCACAGTCGGTGTGTATCTTTTGTGGTTGCACCTTGTCCGATAAGTTTTGCAACACCTATGATATCTTCGATAACTCTTATGAGATCAGGCGCTGTCTGCAATGCCCTGCTTATTTTCTTTCGCCCATGCCCAGCGAGCAAATGCTGGCTCAGGCTTACGATGTTTCTTATTATGGCGATCAGGAGACCAAGTTCAAGGCGGGAATCATCGAAAGGGTGCTGGATGGTTTTCGCAACTACAGGGCACATAAAATAGCTGCCAAACTGCCCCAAAAGGCAAGGGTATTGGATATTGGATGCGGTAACGGCAATTTTCTGGAGTTTTTGTCTTCCAACAAAGACCTTGAACTGCACGGAATAGAGCGCGATATGAAAGCCGCTGCCCGTGCTATGTCAAAACAAGGCATGACCATAAAG
>CAZNRQ010000708.1:0-2169 GCA_964574845.1 uncultured Bacteroidales bacterium | reverse complement strand
GAATTGGAGTCTTCGCTAAATGACCTTTTGGTATTATTGCCAAATCCTCCGCATATTTCGGTAAAAAAAGGCAAGACTCCGGAAGATAATGAAATTGTTGCCACAAACGGCGATATCCCTCAACTACCCGAAAATGCTTTACCTCACTGGGATCTGGCGTCCAAGTATGATCTGATAGATTTTGAACTGGGAAACAAGATTACCGGTGCCGGATTTCCTGTATATAAAGGTAAAGGAGCCAAACTCCAAAGGGCATTAATCAACTTCTTTCTCGATACTGCCGTTGAAAACGGTTATAATGAAGTTCAACCACCTCTTATGGTAAATGAAGCATCTGCTTACGGAACCGGTCAGTTACCCGACAAAGATGGTCAGATGTATTTCGTTCAAAAAGACAATTTGTATTTAATACCAACAGCAGAAGTCCCTGTCACCAATCTCTATCGCGATGTCATTCTAAAGGAAAAAGATTTTCCTGTTAAAAATGCAGCTTATTCATCATGTTTCCGTCGTGAAGCCGGTTCCTATGGTAAGGACGTCAGGGGCTTGAACCGCTTACATCAATTTGATAAGGTTGAGATCGTTCAGATTCAGCATCCTGATAAATCATACGAAACATTAGAGGAAATGCGGGAGTATGTTGCAGGTTTGCTCCGCAAACTGGAACTTCCCTACCGAATTTTAAAACTTTGTGGTGGCGATATGAGTTTCACCTCAGCCCTTACTTACGATATGGAAGTTTATTCAGCGGCACAGAAACGCTGGCTCGAAGTCAGTTCCGTTTCCAATTTCGAAAGTTATCAGGCCAACCGAATGAAACTCCGTTATAAATCAGAAACTGGAAAAATTTTCTTTGCTCACACACTAAACGGCAGTGCTCTTGCGTTACCTAGAATTGTAGCTTCCTTATTGGAAAATAATCAGACTGCAGAAGGAATTAAAATTCCTGCTGTATTACAAAAATATACCGGATTTGAAATGATCAATTAAACCTTAATTATGAAAAAGATTATAATCTTCATTCCGTTGCTTCTTCTTCTTTTACTCATTATCTCATGCAATGGTAAAAAGGTTGAGAAGCAAATCGCAAAAATTGACAGTCTCGCTAAAATAATGGATTCTGTTGACCAAAAGCTTAAGTTAATAAATCACGATACAATTGTTAACAGATATCACACCTATCAGATCACATTAGACACTTTGTCAAAACATTTCAAGGAAGTTAAAACGGATGTTTCATTTAAATACCTGTGTGCTTATCAGGAAGTAAGAAAACCTTTCAAAACGATGTCATTCAGCTATGGCGTTTATAAAACCGAAATCGATTCAACTATCAAACAACTTAATGATCTTAAACACGACGTAAAAGAAAAGTTGATTTCTGACAAGGAATTCGAAACATTCTTTATGAACGAATGCAATTCAGTAAATGCGGTCTTTTGCAAAGTTTCTAAAAACGTTGACAATGTATTGCTGCAAATGAAAAACTACGATACAGTTCACCCCTATCTGACAAAACTTATAAATAATCATAAATCGGGGAAGAAAACCTCCAAATGACCCTTACCCAATCCAATATTACTTCTTTTCTCAGGCTGAATCTTCGTTTAAATATTCTGCTAATTGCCCTATTACTGCCATTTGCGGAATCTTTTGCTCAGCCAAATACCAATGAGCAATTGGCCGTTCAATATTTTCAGGAAAAGCAATTTGAAAAAGCAGCCGTTTTATTTGAGGATATTTATAACGCCAAACCAACACCATTTATCTACGATTATTATTTTAATTGTCTTCTTGAACTAAAGGATTATAAAAAGGCAGAGAAAATTGTATCAAAGACCATAAAAAAACAGCCTTTAAATGTTGGATTGGGAGTAGATCTGGGTTATCTGTATTTACTCGAACAAGAATCTGATAAAGCTAAAAAACAGTTTGAAAATGTCATTAAACAATTACCTGAAGATAAGGATCAGATAAATAATCTGGCAAATGCCTTTCTGCAGCGAGATCAAATTTCCTACGCACTAAAAACCTACGAACAGGGCCAAAAGCTCCTGAAGAACTTTTATAATTTCAATCTGGAACTGGCACAAATTTATTTAAAACAGAATGATTTCCAGTACGCTCTTGATCAGTACTTACATTACATCACTTCATACCCTGATGAAC
>CAZNRQ010000707.1:0-2171 GCA_964574845.1 uncultured Bacteroidales bacterium | reverse complement strand
GTATTAATAACAGAAGGAAGAGCATTAATAACAGAGCAAAGAGCAAGGTGTTGTAACGTACAGATTATTATATAAGTTACAAAGGATATTTCAATTGTGTTTTAGTTGCATGTAAAAAAGATATCTGATTTACAGTTAATTAGAGGGCCTAAAATATTTGAAGTACTTAAAGTGTTTAAAGTGCATAAAAACAATATTTTAAAGAGCAAATTAAGTATGTTATGATAATTGGGTTTTGAGGGGCTTTTTGTGTTATAAAAACCGTTTAATTGGACGGTAAATATAAGGTAGAAATACAAAAATTTAGTGTTGCTTTTAGAAGAGGGGGCATAATCAGTATGTCAAAGGACGGGTGTTAATTTTGTATCATTAACATGTAAAAGGTTATCAAAATGTGTGCCAATGATTGTCTTTTTAGCTATGTAATAAAAATTTATAAGATGTTTTTGAGGGAAAAATAGGAAGCATGGAAATTATTTTGATGCGGAAGATTTATTTGAGAAGTTGGCAGCATTAAAATGGGTAAATGTATGAAATTGATTGATTGGGATATAGTAAAACGGCTAGATTTTTGGTTGCGTTTGAAGTGGCGAAAAAATTTGTTTATTAGGGATGAATTTTTTTTAAATTTTTTGTGATGAAATGATATGAGAATGCATAATTGTTGTTTTGCATGTGGAGATATTTCTCAAAATGGGAAAAAATGTCCCAAAATGGGATGGATTTTGGAGATTTGGGTCATTTAGGTTGTCAAGTTTGTTTAGTTTTTTGGGTTTTGGGGACGCTGATGATGCTGATTGGTATGATTTTTTGGATTCAGGCAGAGCCTGAAAGGATAGACGGGTGGAGGTTGGAACCACAGGCCAACGGAGGGAAGTCTGAACCGGGAATAAACGGATTAAAGGATTGCACAGACAGGAAAATTGTGTGAACGGATACAGACACCGGTTGGGTAGGAAAAACCCCATAGGGGTGACCTGTTTGTAGCGCGGGGTGAAACCCCGGGAAAAGAAACGACCCACCACCTCCTTATTATTAGCCCCAGCGGGGCTTGACATTTTTAGAAGATGATTATGATAGTGTGATAATTGCCCCGGATGGGGCAAAACAATTTTTTAACCCCAACCCCTTAAAATAAGGGGCTATAACAGATTGTGACGTGGATGACGCTGGGTATGAAAAGATATGATTTGCGCAGATGATTTGTTATGATTGAGGGCGTATACAGTACCTAGGGCGTATGCAATAGGGCGTATGCAATACACCCCTACAATTGTGTGAAACGCACCCGACATTGGATGTGAGGGACAGGTTAGAGATTTTTATGATTTGAAAATGGCAGAGCCATTAAGGATAGGACGACGGCGGTTGGAACCGGCGCCGAAGGATGGGCTAATAAATGTTATATTGGGTATTGGGCAATGGGGGAAACATCTTTAAACTGTCCTAATTACATGATTGTATGAGGAATTTTCGCCCTATTTTATTATTTTAAAAATATTTCGATATGTGACTTAAAGTCCGTTGTGGGATGAGTCACGTTTGACTAGTTTTGTTGTGTCCAAACAATCTCAATTCAGAATGAATATTAAGGAAAAAATAGGTACAAGAATGAGGGAATTGCGCCTTGAAAAAAAACTTTCGCAGGAGGCTCTTGCTAACAATGCCGAGGTTGACAGAACCTATATTAACAGTGTTGAAAATGGCAGACGCAATATTTCTGTGGAATTGCTAGAAAAGATATTGATGGCTTTGGATGTTGAATTTAAAAAATTCTTTGATTCTGAAATTTTTACAGGATGAGTGAGAAACGACAAGATAATGGGCTTTTACTTTGCTGTGGATTTGAAATATAGGTTTGTAAATCAAAATATTTGTAATAATTATCGTATAAACTAACCAATGGCATTAAATATACAATATCTCGAAAACGAAATTATTGATCAGTATCTTTATGATGAAAATCCTACCCGACCATGGATTATTGGTTTTAGTGGAGGTAAGGATTCTACTATGCTTTTGCAGGTTGTTTGGAATGCATTGAAAAAAATTGAGCCTGCATTGTTAACCAGACAAATTTATGTGGTTTGCAATGACACATTAGTTGAGAATCCAAGGATTGTAAAGTTCATTAATACTACTCTTAATAAAATTAAAGAAGAGGCTAATCT
>CAZNRQ010000706.1:0-2171 GCA_964574845.1 uncultured Bacteroidales bacterium | reverse complement strand
GCATGAAATCGTAAAAGGTGGAGAGCTTGGACAGTTATTGTAAGTATAAACCCCCGAGGTGGCAAAACTATTATCCACGCTTCCATTGCTATTGAATCCCCAAATGGCAAAACTCCCGCTGGCTGAATCTTTTCCGCAGGTTATTATCTTATCGGAAGGGAGTACCCCCACCGATTCGTAATTGCCGGCCACATAACCACTGCTTCCGAAGCTGTTATCTAATTGTCCGGCGGATGTAAACCTGAATAAACCTTTTCCGCAGGCAATAATACTTCCATTGCTTTGCAAAGCCATTTCAACAATTCCTGTACCTGAATTCGGCACCACGGTTTTTCCTCCAGTTCCGAAAGTATTGTCTAAGGTGCCGTTGCTGTTGAGCTTTATGATGGTAGCTTTATCATTGCTCCGGCCACATACCAATATCTTTCCGCTAGAAAGTATTAAAACATCCATGGCATAATCCAAACTGTTGGTCTGAATATCAACTACCGTTGTGCCATTGGTTCCAAAAGTGGCATCTATACTTCCGTTGCGGTTAAGTCGTCTGATCCAGAAATTTTTTCCTCCAATAAAATTTACTACTGCATGTAACTTCCCCAAAGTAGTATAGCCCGAACCGGAGCCAGAACCAATAAATGTTGTAGTGTCTGTACCAACTAAAATGATTTTACCATCCGTTTGCAAAGCCATAGAAATAAAACTGGCTGAGGTTCCGGCAACCTGGTTCATGGTACTGTCTAATGATCCAATTTGGGTTAATCTCCTGATTCTATATCCGCTGTCGGAAATCAGGATTTTACCATCGGGCAATTCTTCCAAATCGTGATAGCCATAAGATAAAATACCCGTATTGACTTGTCCAAAATCCGGGTCTATTGCACCTGATTGAGCTTGGGCAATAATAGAAATAAAGCAAAATATAAAAGTTAGAATAGTAAAGGTTTTTGTTTTCATTTTATTTAGTTTTTAAAATACTTTTGAATTAAGGATAAAAGTAATTCTTGCTTAATAGGTTTGGAGACGTAATCATTACAACCCGATTCCATTGCTTTTTCTCTGTCGTCAGCAAGTCCATAAGCAGTTTGAGCAATGATAATTAAGTCTTTGTTAAATTCTCTGATTTTTTTTGTGGCCTGGTGCCCGTCAATTTTCGGAATTTTAACGTCCATCAAAACCAGGTCCAGATCGGGGTTATTTTGGCACAATTCTACAGCTTCAAGGCCATTATTCGCAACCAAAACTTCCCTACTAAAACTTTCAACCATTTTTAAAATAACCAATTGCGAAATATCGTTATCTTCAACAATTAGTATTTTCAGATTCCCTTTTTGCGAGTTCTTCGTTTTGTCTGAAATTTGATTTTCAACGTTATACACCTCCCTGTTTATAATATTACATGGTATTGTAAAATAAAATTGGGAGCCCTTGTCTTCTTCGCTTTCAACCCAAATTTCTCCTCCAAGCATTTGCACATATGCTTTTGATATAGCCAATCCTAAGCCTGCACCTTGATAGGCCTTTGTATCGTGTATATCAGCTTGAACAAAACGCTCAAATATGGCCGTTTGCCTGTCTTTTGGAATTCCAATACCTGTATCTTTCACATAATATTCAATGAATTTCTCCTTTAGTCTATATCCAAATTCGATCGAACCCTGTTTTGTAAATTTAACGGCATTCTTGACCAGATTGGTCAGCACGGCATATACTTTTTCGCCGTCAGTTTCGATTATCGTGTTAGTCAGTTGCGAATCCTTTTTTATCGATAGTTTTATCGGTTTCGACTTCACTTCATTTTTAAAGAAAGAATACGTATAATCAAGTTGTTCGCTAATATTAATTTCTTTAATCTTAATAGACATCTGCCCGGATTCAATTTTCGAAATATCGATAATGTCATTTATAATATTAAGCATTCTGTCGCCACTTTTTTGAATGATTTCAATAAACTCTTGTTGTTGATTGCTAGAGAGATTAGGATTTTTTAATAGTTCAGAAAAGCCCAAAATACCATTCATAGGTGTACGAATTTCATGACTCATATTTGAAAGAAAAGCTGATTTTAAACTATTGCTTTCATCGGCTTTTTCTTTGGCAACATTCAATTCCAGATTTATTTTTTCGTATAAATCCTTCACTGACAAGCTCAGATAATAGAAATATGAAAAGAG
>CAZNRQ010000705.1:0-2172 GCA_964574845.1 uncultured Bacteroidales bacterium | reverse complement strand
ATTCAGGAAATGAAGAAAAGCAGGTATTTCAGCTATGAGGTTATCCAAGAACCGCACATTATCTTTTTCAGGTACCTTAATTTTGCGTATCCAAAAGCGTCGATCGTGGCTTTCAGCCATAATAAAACGTTCCTCATTATTCGAGCAAAGAATGAATTTACCGAAAAAATCAATTTCCACAGGATCCTTTTGCATCATACGGAGGGATATTCTGTCACCGGTAGAAAACTGTTTGATTTTTTCCATTACCCGTTTTTTCTCTATGAAGCTTTCTTCGCATGCGATGATGAGCTTGGTTGCCCAGGAGGCGTTAAACTGATCTTCGAATTGGTCGTTGCCAATGAGGGTGCAATTTTGGGTAAAAATGGCTTTAATCCATTTTACGAAGGTTGATTTACCTGTATTGTTTTCGCGGCTCACCAGACAGAGCACAGGTAGAATCTGAGTAGGATTTTGATATAATATCTGAAGGTAATCCAGACCCAGTTCAAAATGTTCCTCAAAAATATGCTTCACAAATTCGATGCTTACGTCGCATTTGCCATCTTCCGGTTCGTGGGTAAAAGGGCAATAGACATTAAAACAGTTATGGACAATCATATTATACTCCGTATGCGAAGGGATGTTGCAAAAGGCTTCGTATTTTTGAACATCTTGTAAAATATTTTTACCATAATCATCGATGATGGTTCCTTTTTGGCGCACATGGAAGGTTTTTTCAAGCTGGGCGTATTTGTTTGGAATTTTGACGAATTTATAATAGGTGTCGCCGATACGAAAATAGTCCGCAGCTTCAGCCAAAATCATTTTTACTAATTTACAATCTTTCTCGTTGTAGCTATACGTAGTGCCATGATAAATAAAAGGCTTGTCTTTTATGATATCCTGATGCCTCAAATAGAAAATATCGGCCGAATTGAACGCAAAATGTTTGATTAAAACGGTTGGATTCAGGGTTATATTTTCACGATAAAAATATACGGACCGTTTAGAATAGTTGGTAAGATCAGAAATGATCTCGTTTTCGGTGCCCGGATATACCATCAGGAGATCGTCGATGCCTTTGGGTTTGTCAGCATGTACATCAGAAAGGATGTGCGCGAAATAGAAATCCATTTTGTCGTTATAGCTTTTGAACAGTTCGCGACAGGTTAATGCAGCTTTATAGAATCCGCCCGGGCGCGTGTAGATATCCCTACCCTCTTTTAGAGCTGCAAGGCTTATATCCAAGCAATCGCCATCATGCAGCAATATAATATTTTCGACTTCACAGGTATTGACGATGCGCAGGACATCATCGTACATGGATTCTGTATCTTTTTCTTTGTAATGGGTGATCGAACTGAGTCCGATGATATCTAAACCATGCAAAGAAGCTAACCACGCTTTTTTATAGCCTTCTGTAAGAATGAGGTTTTTAATTTTCTTCTTCTTATGATACTTTTCGCATACAGATGGCGGAATAAAGGGATGTGTGCCGGTTCCTTTGGGAAACTGATATTTTATTGTTTTCTTCTCCCCTGTTTTGTCGTCGGTATATTCTTTGGGTATGGCAAAGCGTTTTACTTTATAATAATCGAAACGGTCGTTGTTTATGTTTGGTTTTTCGGGAGTTGCTTTGGGGTTATCGACAATAAAAAGATTATAGTTCAGATCGTAAACGAGGATATCAATATTGCCATCTTTATCTTCACTAAATATTTTGGCATCAAAGGAGCGGCGACGTTCACCGGGGATATTAAAAAAAACTTTTAGGATATTATTTTCATCGGAAACATGATATTGCGTGCAGAATTCTTGAAAATATGTAGGTTGTGTAGGTTGTGTAGGTGCTTTGGGTTCTTTTGCTTTTTTTGTCATTTATTCAGGTATTTGGTAAATGGTATTTGGTAAATGGTACTATTATCACGTTAAAATTTCACAGCCTGGCCGCTCGATCATTTAATAAATCCCGTTATAATTCGGGTACCATGGCAGCAGATCGGCGGCAGCCAGGATAAATTTTAACGGGTTCAGGTAAAAATGGAATACGTATCTGACCTTTCAACCGGCTTGCACTTATGGTTTCTATTCTATGCGGTGCATCGTATTTAAGATGACATTTCTGGCACAGGAAAAACAGGTTCTCATCCGCGCAGTTCTCGGGGGTATGGTCCATGTGCGCTACTGTAC
>CAZNRQ010000704.1:0-2180 GCA_964574845.1 uncultured Bacteroidales bacterium | reverse complement strand
CCTCAATGCTTTTTACGATGCCTGCCAGAAAGATACCGTTGGTTTTGCGGCCCTCTGCGGAAGCGATTTCGAATCTATGGACAAGTTCGGCGTGAAAGTTAATGCCAACTATTCTTTCTACGGCGTAGATGCCACCGCCCTGAAATCCGTGGTGCGTTCCAATCCCGGACTGGTGCTGCTCAAAAACGGCGTAGTGCTCGACAAATGGGCCTGGCGCTGTTTCCCCACCTACGAAAAGTTTAAGAGCAAACAGCCCAAATACGAAAAACAACTTTCCGAAATCATCTCAGGATACCTGGTCAGGGAATAGATTATGCTGAAGTTCATTATCAAGAGGTTGTTCTATGGTTTTCTGGTGCTTTTCGGCGTCATCACCATAGTCTTCCTGTTGTTCAATGTGCTGCCTGCCGATCCTGCCCGCATGATGCTGGGCCAAAGGGCCGATATCGCTTCCATCGAAGCCATCAATAAAGATCTGGGCCGCGACAAACCACTCTTCACCCAATATCTCAACTATCTCAACGACCTCTCGCCCGTTTCGGTGCATAATTTTGCCAACGCTGACAGCTATTTCTATCTCGATTCCAGCAAATATCAGCCCTGCACCCGGCTGTTCAACATCTCGTCCACCAAAACCATAGTCCTCAAAACGCCTTACCTCCGCCGCTCTTACCAGAGCAAGGCCAAGGTCTCGTCCATACTGGCCGAAGCCTTTCCCCTCACGGCTTTGCTGGCCCTGGTGTCTATGTTGTTTGCCTCTGTGCTGGGTATCTTTCTGGGCATCGTCAGCGCCATCAAAAAAGACTCCTGGTTCGACCGCCTGGCCATGTTCTTCTCGGTCATAGGCATGTCCGTGCCTTCCTTTTTTGCGGCCATCGTCATCGCCTGGGTGTTTGCCTTCCTGCTGGGCGAATACACCCACCTCAATATGATTGGCAGCCTCTACACCATCGACGATTACGGCGAAGGCGTCCACCTCAGCCTCAAAAACATCATACTGCCGGCCTTCACCCTGGGCATACGTCCGCTGGCGGTCATCATCGAACTCACGCGCTCTTCCATGCTCGAGGTCATGTCGCAGGATTATATCCGCACGGCCCGCGCCAAAGGTTTGTCCTTCACCCGCGTCATCACCCGCCACGCCCTCAAAAACGTCATGAACCCCGTCGTCACCGCCATCTCCGGATGGTTTGCCTCCCTCATGGCCGGGGCAGTCTTCGTCGAATATGTCTTCGACTGGAAAGGTATGGGCATGGTCATGGTCGACGGACTGGGCAAATACGACTTCCCCGTCGTCATGGGTTCCCTACTCTTCATCGCCCTCATACTGGTGGTCATCAACATCCTCACCGATATAACCTATGGCTTGCTGGATCCAAGGGTGAGGTTGAATTAGAGAATGATAATAATTTGGGCGTGCCCCTACGGGTCGGGCTTTTCGCTACAAGTCCTCGTTTCGCTACGCTCCACTGTGGGCTTTCCGCTACAATCCCTCACGCTGGGGGCCATCAGTCGTCTTTTCCATAAACAGCACATCGCCCATTGTACATCCTGCCTCTTCACTAGCAACGCCATGGTGGCTGAGCGTAGTCGAAGTCTATGGCGTTGATTAATCAATTTCATTGATTCGGCTTTAGCCAAAACTAAAAAAAACATTTGGGTTAAAACCCACAAATCGGTTGCTCATTTAAACACGACATAAATGTCGTGCCTAGTCAAAAAAACGGATTTCCAAACCCCGCTAAGGGTTTAATATTTATAGCCACGGGCAAAGCCCGTGGCTAAATACCAACCCCAAACCACCAACCCCGGATGGGGTTGAACTAATTGTATTGAACTTCGGAAAATGAAAATAATTATCAAAATTTTTTCAAACATTAAATTATTACTATATTTGTTCTGAAAATGTTTGAAAAATAATTACTAACGTAAATCAAAATCAAATGAAAAAGACACTATTCTTAATGATTTTATCATTAATTCTGAATTCAGTAATCACCTTTGGACAATCTAATGATTATCGAAATGGTAATAGTACTGACAATATGACTGGAAAGCCATACAAAACTTCAGATTTTATAACTGAAATAAAAAAATATGACATGTCCGATTTTTGGGCAGTTAATGATAATCTAATAGATAGCTTCTCAATGGCGGGTAATGAACCGTTAGGATTTATT
>CAZNRQ010000703.1:0-2186 GCA_964574845.1 uncultured Bacteroidales bacterium | reverse complement strand
AATCGGTCAACGCTATTCAGGGATGATCACCTGTTCCCTATTACCTGTTACCTATAAGCTATAATATTTTGTTAAGTGGCAGTATCTCAATATTGAAAAAATATTTTTATACTTCTGGGTACAACTATAGTACAACATCTATTGTTTTCCCTTGTATAAAACTTTAATCAAATATCACAATGGTAATTAAAAGTAAACCGAAGATGAAATTAATCATTTTTCATACGAGCCATTTCTTTTATTCATTACTGAGTTAATTTTGCTAGTGAACTGAAACTTTTGAGAAATGAACAGTGATATTTTTCTTTCTGTGAAGGATCTGATGATTCTGACTGGGAGCAACTGTTATAATTCATGTTGGAGAAGGCATAAAGCTATCCGCAATACTCTATGTCATAACAAAAAAAAACTTACGGTAAGAGAATTTTGCACAGTTGAAAAGCTAAATCCAAAAGAAATTTATCGCGAGCTTGGTCGGAAATTTGTTTTTTAGTTCATCAATTATTTACTACGAACATCAATATGCCTGCGAAAGTTAGAACATTTAAGGAAATCGCAATAGAGTATGGTGTCAATCGCAACACTTTAACAATCTGGTTAAAACCAATTTCTAAAGCTTTAATGCATATTAAGGGCAAAAGATTACTTAGTTGGCAGATACACCTTATCTATAATTTCCTTGATTCTCCAGAATTCCCAATTAGCGACGAACAGTCATCTGACGATATTCAGTGAATGCTGAGCTGTACTTCGTTTATTTGGCTTAAATGGACTCGCGCAACATTTGGCCAATCTGCGCCGTTTTACATTGACCACCCAAGTATGTTCAGTACTATTATTATATGGTGGTCAAATTATTTTGGCGGAAGGTGATCAAGACATCAGGCGCGTCTTTATAACATGTTCTTTATGGCTCATGGTAGAACAACAAGTACCTTTTGGGTTTTAAGAATTTCTTTTCCCTTTCTTAGGCGGAATTCGTAAACGCCGGAGACAAGATAATCCAGATAAAAAGTATTAACTCCTGATACCAGATTGAAAGAGTTTTTCTTTATCAATTGCCCCATCATATCATATATTTCTAAAGTTAAACCAGTGCCAGCATCAATGCCCAGCACTTTAACATTTATCCACTCCACAGCGGGGCTTGGGTATATCATTATTCCACCGCTCGCGGTCGTATCCGGCGGTGCAACAGTATCAGGGCATTCCATGACAAGAACATCGTCGATGAAATAACCGCACAACATTTCTGAAGTTCCTACCATGATTTGGTAATTGCATTCTTCCTTACGCCATAAATTTCCGATCAGCAGAAAGCGTTCACCTCCTGCGGCCTTGAAAGTACCGCTTATCTTCGTCCAGCCAACTGTATCCGTAATAATATTGCCTACTGGATTTCTGACTTGAGGGGGTCTGGGCAAATGAAGAACACAATGCAAGGTGTCGAAGCCAAAAATGGTATCGGTAAAACTACTAATTGCAGAATCAGAAAAAAACATTCCTAGAGCGTCGGTCGCTCTATGAGAAGCATTATGTAAATTCACATAGAATTCAGCATAGTAACATTTTCCTGCGACTAAAGGTTGTTGCAATTCAGTTTCAATAAACGAAGGATATATCCATGGCCAGGGATAATTAATTTCGCACCATATTCCGGCCATGCCATCTCCAGTTCTAGGCTGTTGAACTGAAAACTCGTAAATAGTTTCCGGGGTTAAACTACACTTATGATAATACTCGCTGCTACCACATTGTGGTTCGAACCAAGGCACTGCAAAGTATATACTATTATTTTCGTCAGGGCAGGTCGAGTACAATTCAAACCCAGAATTATTTACTATATTCTGCCCAATACCGATCTGCCCCCATAATAAAAAACACAGAGACAATGCAGCACTGTAACAGCTCATTTTCCTAATACGTCTCATTTTCCCCTGATTATTACTATCCGGTCTGATTTAAGTATTCCTGAAATATTCATTATTTTGTAAAGATAAATACTCTGGGGCAATTTTTTAATAGAAATCTTATTGAAAACACTGTTTTCGAAAGCACATTCTTGTACCAATGTCCCTGTAAGATTGTAAAACTCGATGGTCATTTCCATTCCCGCCGGTGCACCTTGTACTTCAATGGTCAATTCATCTGCCGCAGGATTGGGGTAAACACTCACAACTACCTCG
>CAZNRQ010000702.1:0-2191 GCA_964574845.1 uncultured Bacteroidales bacterium | reverse complement strand
GATTAGCGTCATTATGCAAAGCAAAAACTTCTTCGGGCTTTGCTGAAAAGATTTTATTAATTCGGTAAATGGAATTACTAAATAGAGAACAGTTTTCAATATCAAATGATATGGTTTTACTTAAAAGTATGACGTTTTTACTTAAAAGCTCAGCAGTTCTATTTAAAGATGGTGCGGTTCTACCTGAAGTTACTATGGTTCTACTTAAAGATGTTGCGGTTTTACCTGAAGTTACGATGGTTCTAATTAAAGAAGGTGTGGCGCTACCTGAAGTTACAGCGGTTCTAATTGAAGTTACAGCGGTTCTACCTGAAGCTACTGCCGTTCTACTTAAAGGTACTGCGGTTTTATTTAAAAACGGAGTGATTTTACTTAAAGGGAAAATGATTTTCCCTTCAGGTAAAATGATTTTCCCCGAACCTTGAAAAGCTCCTATTGAAGCGTAAAAGGAGCTGGAAGCATCAGAAATATAATAATTTACGTTGAAGATGCGTTTTTGATTTATTGTAAAGCAACATCCCTTGTTGGCCAACTGAGGGCGCTTTGCTCTGTTATCACCCACCTCCGTTGCAACGTAATTATTTATATAATGATTAAGGAAGTCCATTTCAGGTTTTAAAATATTAAAGGCTATACAGCATTTCTACTCAAACAAAACAGCAAATTCTACAATACAAATATAATGGAAGTGCAAACTTCAGATAAACTTATTTATATGGATATTTGAAGTCGACTGATTTTCCTCCTGAAACATTAAAACGCTTTATTCACGCAGCCTGTAGCAACATTCTCACTTTCCCTATAAGTTTGGTATGATTCGATTTCAACCGATATATTAAGTAGAATTGAGTACCAGCTGTTGATTCATCAATTATTTAGTATATCTTCACCCAATAAATATTTATAGCTGATCAGCATAAAGATCAGTGTCAAAACAACTCGAATAGGAATTTCGCCTAATGCATGACTATAATGAGCAATGAAATCAAGAGAAGTAAAGAACTATGGGCCTATAAAAAATATATACTTGACAACACGCCCGCCTTTGTTTACCTTAATACAGCCACCCTGGTAAATGGTAATTATGTTATAAAAAATGAGTATTGTAACCAGACTGTGTTTGATGAAATGGGCCTATCGCGCCAGCAGATAGATGAATGGGGCGCTGATTTTTTAAAGGAAATTCTGCACGAAACAGATTATACATTTTTTATGCAATCGTTGGAATTGCTGTGTCTCCAGGAGAATGTCGGCAAACCGATCGGCAGGACTTTTCGATGCAAAATGAAAGATGGAGAATATTCCTGGGTGCTTGGAAACAGCATGCTCATGCCTCATAAAATTGGCGATCCTGTGTGGAAATTCGTGAGCTGTGTGATTTCATTGAACAAAGAAATGCAAACCGAAATGCAGTTGGATGAGTTGCTGAGGGAGAACAAAAAACTAAGAAATGAAATAAAAATCACCAAAATAACTCCAACAGAATTAATAGTTATGCAGCATACCAAATCAGGGCTTACTTCAAAATTGACGGCAGTTCAAATGTTTGTTTCAAAAAGCACTATTGATTCGCATAAAGATAATATAATGAAAAAACTTGGATTCCCTAATTTTGTTGCCGTGATGAGTTGGGCGATTGAAATGGGGGTGGTTTGAGGATAGAAGATAGAAATTAGAAATAGGAAATTTAGATTGCAAAGATAGTCAGGGTTCGACTCCAGGTCGCACACTGACTATCTTCGATATCTCTAACATCAAACTTTCTATTCAAAATCAATAGAAATCTTTATTTTTGTAAAAAATAAAATCCATACTCATGAAAAAATTGCGCTCGTTTTCTTTTATTACTATAGTTGCCATTTTGCTTGGCATTTCATTAACAACCTCCTGCAAAAAAGACAACAATAATGACGATAACAATAACAACACAACAGATCAACACCAGTTTACGGATGCCCGCGATGGTAAAGTTTACAAAACCGTAACCATTGGCACACAAACCTGGATGGCGCAAAACCTGGCTTATACCCCCGTCACCAATTCGTGGGCATATAACAATGATGAAGCTATGGCCACCATCTACGGCCGCCTGTACACCTGGGATGCAGCGCAAACCTCCTGCCCTGCCGGCTGGCACCTGCCTACCATGGCTGAATGGCAAACGCTTATCACTTACCTGGGCGGTGACACC
>CAZNRQ010000701.1:0-2194 GCA_964574845.1 uncultured Bacteroidales bacterium | reverse complement strand
TCCACCAGGTCTCGCAGGATCGGCTGCATGCACTCAGGCAGGTGAGCGTGGCTCTTGCGATGCCCAGCTACACACTCCACACAGTGTCCCCTCAGCTCGCAAGTCAGCAGTTCACAGGGGCAGTCCTCGGCGAAAGTGGCAAAGGTCCGCTCCGCCGGCTTGGTGTCGTCGCCTTGCTCCATGATGGTCTCCTTGTCCTCGGGTTGGATTCCGAGGTCGCCTGTATAGTACGAGTGTCGTTCCCCGTAGCTGAAAGGCCGCCCGCCGCCCCTCGCTCTCGACTGTGTCACCGTCAGCAGCCCTCCCAACCGCCGTCACTTGGCACGTGACCCGACGACCTGGCGGGCGACGGCGTTGGTCGGACCACAAGTGCAGTCTGCCCTACACCACCTCGACGCTCAGGATGGTCTCCGCCTCGTCATCCCGCCGCTTCTGCAGTTCGGCCACCCACACACTCAGCCAGACTCCCGGCACGCCGTAGGTGGTGATGATGCCCGAGCCATCGGGCCGCTCCTGCAGGGTCCGCACCCGGAAGGTCATGGCGGTGGTCCGGTCCCGAAACTGCAGGACCTCCGCCTGGGAGGCGTCCTCACGGGTCCAAGTGACCTTGTCCACGTCGTCAAGGGGCGTAGAGCCCTTCTCTCGGTTGGTCATCATTCGTCTCCCAATGGCAAACGCTGTACTGCGGCCGATCCCGCCGCGGTGTTGGCTATCGGCTCACAACGACGATGAATGTCGCCACGTTATTCGGCAGCCCCACGGCGGTTCCATCTCGCGTCTGCGTCACCGTGAAAAGTAGTACATCGCCTCGGCGGCAAGTATGGCGATCAGAAGAACGAGCCCGCCGCCGTACATGAGCCGCTTCATCGCCGGGGTTCGCGGCTCGGTACCGTGCATGATCCAGTCGTCGGCCTTCGCCTTGGCGGTGTCCCAGTCGCAGTGATGGACCCGCATCATGACGAAGGCGACACACATTCGGAAGAAGATACTGAACACTGCGTGCCCAATCAGGTCCACGGGGCACTTCCTCAGCCGGTGATCATCGATCCGCCAACCTGAACGCCCGAGGGGCCACGACGGAGCCCTGACTAACCGCTCACCACGACGGTCACTGTGAACTCATCCGTCTTCTCCCCCCGGAACCAACGCTGCAGCGTCACCCCCACCGTGCCGGGCTTGCTGGCACGCCACGTGAAGTGCTCGGTGCCGCCGGAGCCGATGTGCTGCAGTGGATCAGCAAAGTCGGGGACGAAGTCGATGGTCAGGTCGAGCCCGTCCGCGGGGCCCATGACACACTCCCAGTGGTACCCGATGCTGCCATTTGCCCGTCCCGACCACGTCATTTCCTGCCCCACGTGCAGGTTCATCGTCTTCCCGGCGAGGGGCACCGTCGGCGGGTAGGCGTGTCCGTCGTCCGAGGCGTCGTGAGCCCCGCCACATCCCGAGATGCCCCACACACAGGCCACGATCCAGACGCCGACAAGTGCAGCGTTCCTCTTCATGGGGGAGTCCCTCCAGCGGATCACCGTGTCCCGCCCGGCAAGGGGCGGGAGTCTCAGCAAGTTCCCAGAATACATCCCTCCACCATCGCGATCGCCCGCGTGCGTCGGCCAGTTGCTGCCCGCCCCAGCCGCTGGCGTACCGCACCTCCGACGTTCGGCGGCACACCGTGGCCGGGTGCCTCGTCCCACCGCCGCTTTCTGCAAGAGCGACGATTAGGGGTCAGGTCAATTCTCGTACTCGTCGGATGGATCGACGTCTGCCGACCAACAGCAAGACGCCGACCGCGGTCGTGATGGCCCCGATGGGCAGCCACAGCCCGAAGGCATTTCTGCGATCCGCCGCCACGACCCTTTGTGCTACCTCCCGCCGGACGCTGACGGCGAAATCTGGATCATTTCCACCGAAGTCGTCGATGCAGAGGGGATAATTCGATGGCAACCCCTTCGCAAACACCGCCGCATGACTCAGCAACGCCGCAGTATGCAGAAGAGAGAACAGCCCGGTCACGACCAACACGGATCCAACGACTGTTTTCCACATAGCGACTTACCTCCGGAGAGCGACTGTCAACAAACGCCACGCCGTCTCGCGTTGGCAGGCCGACGCAGTACCTGACACTGCGGCTAAGCCCCACGGTCGCATCTGACGCCCTCGCCGATCACTCTTCATCATCCCCCTCTTCCGCATCCCA
>CAZNRQ010000700.1:0-2197 GCA_964574845.1 uncultured Bacteroidales bacterium | reverse complement strand
CACGAAGTGCGTCTGAAAGACATCATCAAAATCTACTACCAGGATAAATTTAAAATAAAGGCCGCCCTTCTGAAAGGAAAGGCGGCCTTTTGCTTTGTGTGCAAATAAAAAAGCCTTTCAAGATTGTGTCTTGAAAGGCTTTTGATGATTTGTGAAAGTAATTATTTATTTAGCAATTATTTTTGATAATTGTCCGGCATCTATTTTTATAAAATACATACCAGAATTTAAATTATTTCTTTCGATACTTAAATTATTTTTTCCTGAAGTTTTATAAACTTCTTTACCTATCACATCATAAATTGTAACTACATGATTTTCCTGATCAGAAAAATCAATAGTAAATTTATCAGTAAAAGGATTTGGATAAATTTTTTCGTTTCCTTTTTCAACAATAGGAATTCCTAAAGTTGAACAATTCAACCATACATTTTGACTAGACTCAGTGCATCCTGTAGTATTTGTTACTTCAAGACGATAAAATCCAGGTCCTTGTGCTTGGTAGAATCCATTAGTGTCCCCAATTAATTTAGAGTTATTAAGATACCATTGATATCTATCTCCAGTTATTGGTATATTCACTATCATATAACAACCATAAGTTGAAATATTTGCATCAGGGTTTTGTATAGAATTAATTTGAATTGGGGTAGTTTTATTACTACAACCAAAACTGTCAATAACAGCTCCATACACAGTACAAGGTGAATTTACCTGAATACTTTGAGTTGTGATTCCTCCATAGCTCCACCAATATGTGTAGCCTGGACCAGAATTTAAACTTAAAGTAGTGCTTGTATTTTCACAGAAATTTGTATTTCCAGTTATTGTAGCAATTGGGTTTGGTCTTTCCATAACCACAATTGTATCTGTATAAGGACACATGTAATTATCTGTAATTTTTACAAAATATTTTCCGCCTTGATAGACAGTACGATTTTGATTTACAGAACCATCATCCCATATCATAGTATTCCAACCATTATTACTGTAAAAGTACATTGGGTATCCATTGGGATCCTGACATACTTTTGCTGTATCAGTTGGACTATTTGGAATAGGAATTGGAGTAGTTTGTGCTTTTCCTGCCCCAGGTCCATTGATATTTGAGTAGCATACTATTTTTGGAAATAATGCTTGATGATTTTGAACATACAAACTTGTTAGTGATGTGCAATTATGAATACTTTTCAATTCAATATAATACATCCCAGGTATGTTTGTGTTTAAGCTAGATGTTGTGTCTAGTGTTATACCTAAACCATTTTTCCATACATAACTATTTGTATTAGCACCATTAACATTAATTGTTATTGCACTATTTCCGCAACCAAGAATTAAATCTTGAGGTGTTACAGAAGTCATTTGAGGTCTTTCCCAAATAGTTATTGGTATGGTTTTAGTAGAAATTGTGTTGTATGTAATACTGTCAATTAAATCAAGTCTAATAAAAGTACTAGCAGCTTGATAATAAGACAAGTCTTGATTTACATTACTTCCAGTCAAACCATTGTTAGCATAAGGTGTATTCCATTGATAGATTACACCGTCTCCAGCTGTTGATGTGTTTGTTACATGTATGTAATTTCCTTCACAAATTTGTGTTGCGCTAAGTGTAAAATCAGCGATTGGACTTGTTCCTATAGTTGAAGTTGGTCCGATTGGCCAAGCAGTCATACCGGATGGATATGACGTCATTGTAGTTAAACCGCGACCTTGATAAATAAAGGTAGGTGCTATTGATCCTGAAGTTGCACTGCCAAAGTCAACAAATATAAAAAATAGACGTGTGTCTCCAGGTGCAAGAATCATGTTGTAAGTAAATACATTACTTGAATTTGCAACTGCAATTGTGTTTCCAAATTGCACACCAGTATAAGCTTCTATTATTTTAAAGTTTGTTAAATTTGACTTTAACATTGTACCAGTCAATTGAATGGTAATAATTGAATCTTTAATTGATTCAGTACAATTGTTTATTAGAGCGTACGAACCAAGTGATACATTTTGCGTATTAGGCAAAATGTATTGACTACTAATAGTAGTATTCACCTGTAAAGTTAATCCTGTGCAACCTAGTGCACTTGCATTGTTTGCCCACATAAATGTGAACATAACTACTAAACTAAAAATTAATTTTTTCATTTTTAAAAGTTTAAATGTGTTTTTTTGAAAATTGGTCTTCTCGCGAAACCCG
>CAZNRQ010000699.1:0-2199 GCA_964574845.1 uncultured Bacteroidales bacterium | reverse complement strand
ACCTGAAGCTGGGCGCCACCGGCGGTATGAATGGACTCTTCGATGGGGCTATATCAGGAAGTATCGCCGGCAAGAAGACTTCCAACTTCATTTCTTTCAGTGGAAAAACCTGCGATGGCTATACTAAGAATACGGATTACGATGTGTGGAAAGGATATTATTCTCTGGCTCATTATTTCAAGGCAGGAACTTTCAACTTTCAGGTGGGCTATTCCGACAAATCCTTTGGAGCCAATAGTTTCTACACAGCCAAGTACCCCGACCAATTCGAGCACACCAAGACTTTGTTCACGAGCATACAATTCACCACCAACGGTAAGATCAAGTTCACTCCTCAGATCTATGGCCGCAAACATCACGACCGTTTCGAGCTGTTTCGCAACGAGGCGCCTTTCTGGTATAAGTCGCACAATTATCACATGACCAATGTGCTGGGTGGCTCTCTGAATCTGCAGTTTAATACTGCCTTCACCAAGACGGGTATCAAGGCCGAGTATTTCCAGGAAATGATCTATAGCAATGTTTTGGGCACGTCTATGAAGGATACCCTGAAAGATGAAATGGACCCTTCGGGATTCTTTACCAAAAGTGCCCATCGCAGCAACATCAGTCTTTCGGCCGAACATCAGTATCATAAGGATAACTTTAGTTTCGCTCTCGGTCTCTTAGGCAACTACAACGAGGATTTCGGCTTCGATATTTGCCCGGGCCTCGATCTTTCTTATTCCTTTAAACCCTGGATCAAATGGTATTTCACAGCCAACAAATCCTTCCGCATGCCTACCTTCACCGATCTTTATTATCAGGGGCCCACCAACAAAGGCAACCCCGATCTGAAACCCGAAAAAGCCTATGCGGTTGAAACAGGATTGAAGTTCCTTCACAAAGGATTCTTTGCCCATGTTTCCGGCTTTTACCGTTTGGGAAAAAACATCATCGATTGGGTAAAGCAACCCGATTCGGTGAAGTGGGAGAGTGCCAACATCACCGAATTGCATACCTGGGGCTTCGAGGCAGCAGCTCATTTCTCGCCGTCTGAGTTCAGCAAGACCAAATGTCCCATAACGGCTATCGACCTATCCTATTCCTATCTGAATTCGACCAAAAACAGCGGCACCTACATTTCTTATTATGTAATGGACTACCTCAGGCACAAGCTGAATCTGGGTGTTGACCTGCGCATTTATAAAAAGCTGGGTGCAACTCTTACCTTCTCCTGGTCCGACCGCAACGGCACCTACACCAACTTTGCGGATGGCAAGGAAATGAACTATAAGGGATTCACTACCACGGATGCCAAGATATTTTGGCGCCCTCTCAATTTCGACATTTACCTCAACTGTAATAATATTTTTGATGCCCGTTACTACGACTTTGCCAATATAGAGATGCCGGGCCGTTGGATTTTGGGTGGTGTTAGTTATAAATTTGATTTCTCAAAAAACAAAAAGAATCATGGAAAACAATAAGATCGTTCTAGTCACCGGAGCCAGCAGTGGCATTGGCGAAGCTTGTGCAATTAAGTTTGCCGAAAACGGTTACAACATTATTATTACGGCTCGTCGTAAAGATAAACTGGAGAAACTGGCCCAAACCCTGAAAGACAAATTCAATAGTAAGGTATTCTACCTGGTCTTTGATGTACGCGATGAGAAAGCTACGTGGGAAGCATTAGAGTCTATTCCACAAGAGTGGTCAGCAATTGATGTACTGATCAACAATGCGGGTCTTGCTGCCGGTATGGGCCCCATACAGGATGGTCACCTCGATGACTGGAATAAAATGATAGATACCAACCTCAAGGGGCTGTTACATGTTTCGAAAAGTGTTATTCCGGGGATGATCCAAAGAAAAAGGGGACACATTATTAATATAGGCTCCATTGCCGGCAAAGAAACCTACCTGAATGGCAATGTGTATTGTGCCAGTAAGGCAGCCGTGGATTCCATCACCAAAGCTATGAGAATAGACCTTTTGAAATTCGGGATAAAGGTTACTCACATTGCGCCCGGTGCTGCTGAAACTGAATTTTCAATTGTACGTTTCCATGGTGATAAGGAAGCTGCTGCCAAAGTTTACGATGGTTTTACGCCTCTAACCGGCAAAGATGTGGCAGATGTAGTGTATTATTCTGCTTCATTGCCGGCACACGTAAATATCAATGATCTCATTCTTGTTCCTACGGCACAGGCAAATACC
>CAZNRQ010000698.1:0-2204 GCA_964574845.1 uncultured Bacteroidales bacterium | reverse complement strand
AGTTTTATTTGTATATCTTTGCAAATAATTTAATTACAACTTAACATCACAATGAAAAAAGGAACAGTAAAATTCTTCAATGAATTAAAAGGTTTCGGATTTATCAAAGACGACGAATCCGATAAAGAATATTTTGTACATGCATCTGGTCTGATAGACAAGATTAAAGAGGGTGACACCGTTAGTTTTGAACTTCAGGAAGGTAAAAAAGGATTGAATGCTGTAAATGTAAAAAGAGCATAATTTCACATTTTGCAAAATGTAAAAAGCCCATCGCAAAACGATGGGCTTTTTTTGTGCCTGATATTTTTCCCTCTTTTATCTCTCTCTTCTTTTATCGCGGGAATATCTTTTGGGTTTTGATGAGGATGAATCACCAAAATCTTTTTCATTAGCAAATCCTATATTCAGTTTACGGTCGTTATGCTTTTTGTTTTTCATCAAACGTATGATCTCATGAGCATAGGAGTTTTCTATCTCGAAAAACGAAAAAGTTTTCATCAGGTCGATACGGCCTATGCCTACTTTTTTGCCCGGAGTATTGAAATTGATGAGATCGATAATGTGACGCGGGTTAACGCCATCCATCTTCCCAATATTGATAAACATTTTTGAGAATTCACCTGATTTCTCAGATGACCTATCGAAACCTCGGTCTGATGATCTATCGCGGCCTCTATCAGAACCACGGTCGAACGATCTTTCTCTTGGACCAGAATCATCTCTGCGGTCTTTTCTATCTCTGCGACGTCCATCGCGGTCGCCTGATTCCTTGCTGCTTTTGCCATAATCTTCCGGAACCTTGATCTCAGCTGCGGTACGGTAATAGTCGAGGAATTTGTTAAATTGCAGAGAAACGAATCTTTTGATCACTTCTTCTTTGTCTAACCATTCCAGCTTACGGAAAATCACAGGCAGGTAAGTGTCGATCTCTGAATGATCGATCTCGACCTTTTCCATTTTATCTATAAGTGAAAACAATTGTTTTTCGCAAATCTCGCGACCTGAAGGAATTTTTGCGTGTACAAAGGTCTTTTTAATCTTATTCTCTATCTGGCGGATCAGGAATTTTTCTTTCAGGTTCACAATTGCAAT
This sequence comes from uncultured Bacteroidales bacterium, assembly GCA_964574845.1. GTDB lineage: Bacteria > Bacteroidota > Bacteroidia > Bacteroidales > CAIWKO01 > CAIWKO01. The sequence continues at coordinate 1,109 of CAZNRQ010000698.1, read as the reverse complement.
GGAGATACCTGTTTTTCCGGCACGACCTGTTCGTCCGCTGCGGTGGGTATACACTTCGGGATCGTCAGGCAACTGAAAATTAATAACGTGAGTTAGATCATCCACATCCAGTCCACGGGCGGCGACATCGGTTGCCACCAATAAGCTGATATTGCGCAGACGGAATTTCTGCATGACCATGTCGCGCATAGGCTGCGAAAGATCACCATGCAACGAATCAGCATTGTATCCGTCCTGTATCAGTTTGTCGGCTACTTCCTGAGTTTCTTTACGGGTGCGGCAAAATACGATTCCGTAGATATCCGGATTGAAGTCGGCAATACGTTTTAGAAGCAAGTATTTATCTCTTGCCGAAACTGTATAGCAAATGTGTTTGATGTTCTCAGCGCCAGCATTTCGTTTTCCAATCGTAACTTCGATAGGATTCGACATGTATTTCTTCGAGATAGTGACTATCTCCTGCGGCATGGTAGCAGAGAATAATAAAGTGTTGCGGCCATCGGGTACCTGAGCCAAAATGGCATCTATACTGTCGAGAAAACCCATATTGAGCATTTCGTCTGCTTCGTCGAGGACTACTCGGGTGACTTCGGCAAGTTTCACTACCTTACGTTCGATAAGGTCTAATAAACGACCGGGTGTGGCTACAATGATCTGTACACCTTTTTTTAGTGCGGTTATCTGGGTTTCGATACTGGAACCTCCGTAAACGGGAAGCACCTTAAGGTTGTCGATATGCAAGGCATAATCGTTGAGGTCGCCGGCTATCTGCATGCAGAGTTCGCGTGTGGGACAAAGAACAAGCGCATGAGGGTATTTCGTACCCGGAACGGCTTCCTGTATCAGTGGCAGCCCGAAAGCGGCGGTTTTGCCTGTACCCGTTTGGGCCATGGCGATGATATCGTTACGTTTGTTGAGCATTAATGGAATTACTTCTTCCTGGACGGGCATAGGATGCTCAAATCCAAGTTCAAGTATTGCTCGTTGAATTTTTGGTTCAATTCCTAATTCTTCGAATGTTGTCATTTTTTTATGAAAAGTTTTGTGCTTCGGGGTTTGATTTGCTGATGTTCCCTTAAGATTTGCCTGCATACAGGCGGAAATGAAGC
>CAZNRQ010000697.1:0-2204 GCA_964574845.1 uncultured Bacteroidales bacterium | reverse complement strand
TTATTAGGTTGTTTAAACAGCAATATTCTTTTTGTTTCGGGCCATGGAAGCAAAAACCCCAATAGTACAAAGTACCGCAAATAAAATGAACGACACATGCAGGCTTTGCATGAATTCCGGCCGGTGCTCGGGGATTTTAGTGGCTTCGCCTATGTAGAGGTGAATGATGAGGGTAGCAATTCCCATGCTCATCATCTGGCCTGTCAGTCGCATAGTGCCTACGGTAGCGGAAGCTATGCCGAGATATCGTTTATCCACGGCGCTCATAATAGAATTGGTGTTGGGCGAGGAAAATATTCCGAAGCCCGCCCCAAGAATCACGAGGCAAACAATTAGGAAAGCATTGGGCGAGGAAGCATCAAGAAAGGTCAGTAAAAACAGTCCCACCACAATGATTCCCATGCCAATGGACGAGAGGGTGTTTGAGTTATACTTATCAGACATGCGCCCCGAAAAGGAAGCAAACAGCGTCATCACCAGGGGTTGGGCAATCAACAGCATACCGGCATGGCGGGGCGATAGACCTTTGACATATTGCAGATACAAACTCAGCAGAAAGCCAATGGCAAAAGTGGCGGCATAGTTAATGAGGGCGGCAAGATTGGAAAAAGCAAACATGCGGTTGCCTCTGAACAGTTGAATATTCAATACAGGAACAGGAGTGCGCAGTTCGACCATCACAAACCAAACCATGCCCATCACTCCCACTGTTGTGAAAGCAATGGCCATGGGGTCGGGAAGCTTGGTGAACCCGAACATCAACATGCTCATGAAGACCATGTAGATGAATGAGCCCTTATAATCGAATTTCTCGCCTTTGGCATCGGCCCATTCTGTATTTTTCAGAAAGATCAATATCATGATGATCACGAATATCCCGAAGGGAACTGTGATATAGAACAAACTGCGCCAGCCCAGATATTGCGTCAGTATGCCTCCCAGAAAAGGAGCGGCAGATAATCCCAAATACACCGCCGAAACATTGATGCCTATAGCTTTTCCTCTTTCGTGAGGCGGAAAGGCTGATGTGATCAGGGCCATGCCCGTTCCGAACATCATAGCACCACCCAATCCCTGAATAACACGTGCAGTTAAAAGCATGGGCGTAGAAACAGAAACAGCAGACAATATTGAACCCATTGTCACAATTATGTTTCCCAACAGGAATATCCTTTTGCGGCCGGCCATGTCGGCTATCTTTCCGAATGGAACCAAAAATACTGCCGACGACAACAAAAAGGTCATACCTACCCAACTCATGGTGATGGCATTCATGCTAAATTCTTCGGCAATTTTCGGCAAAGCAATGTTGACCGCCGCCCCCAGAAAAGGGTTGACGAAAGAGGTCACTATAACCAGCAACAGTATAATGTTCTTTTTATTGGCAGCCATAGTAGCTTCCATAAGTGCTTACTGATTTATGGATTTGATTTTAGTTTTTTGTTTTCTTTCAACGCCTGTTCCGCTTTTTCCAGCAAGGACTCTACGCTGTCTTTTCCCTTTTCAAAGCCCGCCACTCCAAATGAAAAACTAAGGGAGTATTCCATTTTGTGAGTCTTATTTTTATGGATCCGACTTTTGCTTTTCTCAGCAATTCCATTCAGTTTTTCAGTTGCCTTCGCCATTGGGTAAGGCAATATTAGAACAAATTCATCTCCCAATCGGAACCTTGCCATAAAAGCATTCTCGGGTAAATCTCCTTTTAGAGATACGACAAAGTCCTGAAGCACCTTGTCTCCTAAAGCATAGCTGTGATTATTAAATCTCCTGAACCCATCAATATCCAGTATAGCAACTGAAATAGCCGTATCATTTTTCTTATGAATGAGCAGGGCTTTTTTCAACTTCCTTCGAAAACTCCTATAGTTGGGCAAAGAAGTCAGCTCGTCCGTTTCCGAAAGCCTGAAATAATACTTCAGCTTGTTTATCAATAACAGTATAATTGCCAGCAGGGCTGCAAGGGCCGGAATAAAAAATAAGGAATGCTGACAACACATACTATGTTTTTTTCAATGATGGGCTAAGGTCCTATAAAATGCAGGCCTCCGCGAAGGAGGCCTGTGGTATTTATTTACTCCTTTTTCTCAAAGGATATTCTTTTTTCTGCAGATAGTCGTAGCGCAGGTTGCGTCCCGGCTGATAACACAATGCCATAATGGAATCCTGTGATTCTTTTATGGTGCTGTATTCAGCAAAATCAAGGG
>CAZNRQ010000696.1:0-2216 GCA_964574845.1 uncultured Bacteroidales bacterium | reverse complement strand
CATTTGATTGCCGTCCACACCTTCGGGATATCCGGGAAAATTTTCAACTTCAGTAGTGGTGGTTAGTTGTCCGCCCGGCTGCATTCCCTGGTATAAAACCGGTTTCAGATCAGCACGGGCTGAATAAATTGCTGCTGTGTAGCCGGCAGGACCTGAACCTATAATTAGTACTTTAACTTTTTCAATTTCTGTGTTCATATTTTTAGTTTATTTTTTGCATATAATAGTATCGTAAGTTGAGCCGTAGCCTGTCCAGCATCCCAATGCCCCTCCCACAATATTTGTCGGAACCGATGTAGTAGAAGAGAAAGGATTTCCACCGGAATAAATTTCTGACTCTGCCGCTTTCCAAAAGGCAAAACTTATTGAATCCATGGTGCTGAGTCTGGTAACTACCGAATCACCAATCTTATAATAGAGTCCTCTTTTATTATTTTCATCAGGTGGAACAATGTTGCTGGCTATTCCATGATATAGCTGGCCGGTGAGTGTCTGACCGCTAAAGAATTTATCATCCCATACTGAGCCATAGATAGGAACAAAATCCGAGTCAACATGCAATATTTTTGTGTAAGCACGGTAATAATTGTACACAGTTCCATCGTCAGTTGCCCTGCCATAAACATTTCCCAGACTGTCGTCATCGGGTTTAAGTTCGAACCATAAGCTATCCCATTTTGCAGTTTTTTTAATGGTTGTCACCGATGAGTAATGTTTTCCCTGCCAATCGACGGAAAGGGAATATGTCTTTCCAATCTCGCCTTTTAAGGTGCTACCCAAATAGGCCTTCAGTGGAAAAAAATCAACTGAAGAGCAGATCAACTGTTCGGTGGTAACTCCATCACTGACTGATACTGTGGCATCCGTAACAATTGAGCCCAAAAGAGCTGCCTGATTAATGGAATCGAAATAGGAGGATGATTTAGTAAGAATAACCACAGCCGGTTTGTTTTGTTCTATCCAGCCTTCCACGACCAGCTTTCTTTCCTGTTCAGGCAATTTTAATTTTATTTCCTTTTCGCAGGAAGAAAACAGAAATAAAGATGAGACGATAAGTGTAATATTTCTGAGGTATGTTTTCATTGCCATGATATTAAAATTTAAAATTCCAGGTGAAAGATGGGATGATGGGGAAAAGCGAAACTTGTTTGGCAACTGTTTTGAGATTAAAATCCAATAAATTGCCTGTAGTTTCGAAGTAAATGTAATAAGGATTCATCCGGCTATAGACATTGTAGACTCCGAAACTATAACTGGAATGGAATTTTTTGCCCGGTTTTTCTTTGCCTTCCAATGTGGCTGAAATATCCAAACGATGGTATGCAGGCATCCGGAAAGCATTGCGGGCACTATATTCCTGAATAATGCTGCCTGACAGGAAGTATCGGGATAAGGGCAACGTCATGGCATTGCCCGTGGCATAAACCCAGACCGCCGAAATGGACCATCGTTTACCTATTTCCTGTGTTATAACAATGGAGACATCATGGCGGCGGTCGTATTTAGCATAGTAAGTTCTTCCCTGATTGATATCCGGGAATTTCCTTTGGGTCCATGATAATGTATAACCTATCCAACCTGTAGTTTTGCCTACTCGCTTTTTGATGTATAATTCGGCACCGTATGACCAGCCTCTTCCATAAACAAAATTGTTATCCGTATTATTTTTAAGGTTATCCTCAGGCTGTGCTCCTTCTTTGAATTCGATCTGGTTGCGCATGTCTTTATAGTATATCTCAAAAGAGGTTTCCCACATATTCTTCCTGAAGTTTTGGAAATATCCCAAGGAATATTGATAGCCTATCTGTGGTTTTACAAGGGATGTACTGGGGACCCAAATATCTGTCGGCAATGAAACTGAGGTATACGAAACCATGTGGATATACTGATAATTCATAGTAAAGGATGCCTTGATAGAGGATCGGGCATTAATACCAAATTTAACGGAAACCCTAGGCTCAAGTCCGGAATACATTTTGATCAGATCGCCCGAATTATAATGAATGGTATCGGCTATTTTGCCAGTTTGGTCCAGATTGTACCTGTCGTAAGGCCCTACATGAAAAAACATGGAATAGCGCAAACCACCACTAATCTTGATATTTTCGGTCAGATCGAAATCATCAGTAATATAGAAGGCAAGCTCGTGTGAGAATAATTTTACCTTGCCGCCAAGATCGAATTGGGTGTCGCCAGATTTTGCGGAAGCATTATTA
>CAZNRQ010000695.1:0-2225 GCA_964574845.1 uncultured Bacteroidales bacterium | reverse complement strand
ATGACTAATGACCAATGACCAATGACCAATGCCCAATGACCAATCACTAATCACAAAAAACAAAACATAACCATGGAACACTTAACCAAAGAAACTTTTAAAGAAAAAGTATTCGATTTTGAAACCGAAAAAGAGTGGAAATTTAAAGGCGATCTGCCTTGCGTTATCGATTTCTACGCCGACTGGTGCGGACCCTGCAAAATGGTTGCCCCAATTATGGAAGAATTATCAGAGGATTATAAGGGCAAGGTCAATATTTACAAGGTGGACACAGAAGAACAACAGGAACTGGCTGCTATTTTTGGCGTACGCAGTATCCCCAGCATTTTGTTCTGCCCCGTAGGAAAAGACCCTCAAATGTCAGCCGGTGCTATGCCCAAACCACAATTTGTGGAAGCCATTAACGACATTCTGTTAAGCTAAAGATTCCTTTTTTTTGTTGTGAAGCAGTGCATTTCGGTGTGCTGCTTTTTTATTTTTCGAACCACCCGTCTTTCATGACCAATTTACGGTCGGACATAGCTGCAAATTCTTCATTATGGGTAACAATAATAAAGGTCTGATTGAACTTTTCGCGCAGGTCGAAGAACAGTTTGTGCAGTTCTTTGGCATTCTCCGAGTCGAGGTTGCCCGAAGGTTCGTCGGCCAGAATCACATCCGGATTATTGATCAGGGCACGGGCAACAGCCACACGCTGCTGCTCGCCGCCCGAAAGCTGCGATGGTTTATGTGTCAACCTGTCCTGCAAACCCAGAAATTCCAATAATTCTTTCGCCTTGTGCTCAGCTTCTTTTTTCGAAGAATGTGCAATAAAGGCAGGGATGCAAACATTCTCCAAAGCCGTGAACTCCGGAAGCAGATGATGAAACTGAAAAACAAAACCAATATTCTTGTTTCGGAAGGCAGCCATTTTTTTATCGTTCAGTGCCGAAACATTTACACCACTGATCTCCAAACTACCGGCATCGGGGCGGTCGAGGGTGCCAATGATATGGAGCAAAGTACTTTTACCTGCCCCCGAAGGTCCTACAATGGCTACAATTTCTCCTTTTGCCACCGTAAGATCAATTCCCTTCAATACTTTCAGTGAATTGTACGACTTGGTAATATTCTGAGCCTTTATCATATTAGTTACTGCTTCTTCTTTTTAATGAGTTTCTTTACATTCTGGTAATCGAGGTAATAGAGCACCTTAATTGAGAGCGAATTTAACTGTTTTTCGCCAAAGATGTCGCCAAAATTCCGGAAATAAGATGGATTCACCACCACATCGTCCTTTCCGATATTGTTCTTATAAGTAATATTCAGGCTGCTTCCGGGAGCAAATTCCCAGTAAAACATCAGGTCGATATTAAAGGCGTTGAAGTTGAAATCGTGATTGGAATCGTTAAAATAAAGCGGATCGGTGATGAGCATACCGTCGTTATCCAGCTTGTAGAACTCAGAATAGCGTCCTTTCGACCAATAATGCCTTACGGTGAGGCTCAGGGAGAGGTTGTTTCGGAACATGTAACGCGCCTTGAGCTGATTCACTACAGTTGTGATATCGCGTTTTCCAAAAATAATATTGCCCAGGTCATCCTGATCGGCGTAACCCACGTCATTAAAGCTTTCGCTATAATTATTGGTAAGTGTGAAAAGGAAATTCTTACTGAGGCGGAAAATAGGACTGGTATTGATACTATAGAACTGTCCGTCGCCATTGATATCCTGCCAATAATCGGAACTCATGTCCAAAGCAAATAGCTTGCGATAGTCAGAAGAGAAGCCCACATTGGCATAATACCATCTATCCACCACAAAATACCGGCCCGGCACGCGTGGTTCTGCAAAATTGTTCACAAACAAAGGGCTAAAACTAAAATTCTCCCAAATCGTAAGGTAGTTATTGGTGGTAAAATTATTGCTGAGTTCTATCTGAAACTCCTCCACTCTTTTGGTCAGGAAATTCTCGGTATAATAAATACTCATGTTGGAGTAGCTATTTCTAAGCTTCCAGAAAGGTTCGTAAATCGAATAAGAGAAGTTAGCCCCTGTGGTGGTGCGGTTGTTTTGCAGGGTGAGGCCCATATCATTGGCATCCCAGGTATGGTTCATTTCGTTGCGATAAACATTACACTGAAACTTCCCGCTCATCTTTCCTACAAACAAGGAATATTTATAACCCAATGTGTTCCCGAAATCGCTGGAAGAAGTATCGGTAGTATGAAATTTCAGGCTGATAC
>CAZNRQ010000694.1:0-2225 GCA_964574845.1 uncultured Bacteroidales bacterium | reverse complement strand
TGCAGATTCATATCGACAATGGCATATTTGAATCCTTCAGGATAAGCGAAATAGGTTAGGGTAAAAATATAGAATAAATTTGTACTTCCGGGTTTGCGCACAATTATGGATGCATGGCTGTAGTTTGCTCCATATCCCAGCAAATCGAAACCGTTGGGCATTTGTACATGATTGCGGTTATATACATGAAGTCCGTCGGAGTACATGATAAGATTTCCGGAAGCATCCGAAATGGTAGAGGTTTGATCTGAAATATGTACAGCCCCATTGGTGGTAGCACTGGGAGGGGTAGTGTTAAAATTAATTCCGCAATTGAATCCAAAATACCAGTTGTTGAACTCTCCCTGCGAAAAAGAAGATAGCGACAGAAATAAAACACTGATGAACAGAACAGATTTTTTCATTATAGCCTTGTATTAAGCTGTGATACTTAAAATTTCAACCATTGTTTTTCCACTGGTTCAGAAAACACAAAAACAAAAATATGTTTTTTTTATTTTCCAAATTATTTTTGATGAAAATTTTTTGGATATTTTTTGGATATTTTTTGGTTTCGGCAAAAAAAAGGCTTGCATCATGTGAGCAAGCCTTTTTAGCATTTCTTATCCGCCGGGGCGGAATGAAATTATTCAGGTTTTGGGGTCATCATAAAATCGTAGATGATTTCCTCGTCTGGGACTATGGTGAAAGTGCCCGTGAAATCTTCATAATCGGGATGGGTTGCGGTGAATGTGATGGTGTTTTTATTCACCACATCATTGCTGTATTCGCCGTCTTCATCGGTTTCAATGGGTTCTTCTACCTCAGGATAGAAAATCAAAACACCATCAATAGGAGCACCAGTAACCGAATCGGTGGCGATGCCGCGCATACGGCCCGAGGTACCGGGTTCGGGAGCCTTCGCATTAACGGTATTATAGATGATATAATCGTTGTAGCGGGCCGGATCGGTGCTGGCAAACAAATCTTTGCCAATGTTGCACATCTTCATGGTTTCCTTATACAATTTGTTGCCTTTTATGATCAGCTCTTCCGATTTTATATCACGCTCTTCCATGGCGGCATGCTGTTTGTCTATGGCTTTGTCGAAATCGAGATCCACAGTATCCACATTGTCCACCATGGCTTGGGTAAGACCCTCGTTTCCAAGGGAAGGATGATCCACCAGTTGTTTGGTAGCAACCCTCACTACGGTTCGGGCCAACCTATGCAGGGTTTCTTCGGGCGTTTTGTTGAGTCTTTCGAATTTGTATATTCTGTAATGACCCGAGCCTGTACCGAAAGTATTATCAACAAAGGTACGTACCGTGCGAATACCTACCCTCAGCTTTTCGCCGGTTTCATCTTTCGTTTGTGTGGCCTCAATCACTTCACCCAATAATTCTTCATCGGTTGGAGCATCGTCAAATTCGGAGATAAGGCTACTATAGGCAGTTATTCTGGCTACAGTAATACCTCGTGGAAGTAAAAGAGCACTGTCGCGATTCAGATTCAACAGAATCTTATCGGCTGTTTGTTTGAGCAGAGCATCTGTAAATTTATAATCTCTGGTAATTTTTTTCTCTATTGTCATAACGTAATATTTTAATTGGTTTTTGCGAAGCAAAGATACATCAGGAAAAGTTAAAAGTCAAGAAAAAAGTTACGAAAATAACAGAAAATGTTTTTAAAAAAAGTGTAAACATCGGGAAAACAGCTACAGTTAATTAAGGCATAAATATTGACTTGACCGAACGGTCAACTTTTTTTGTCAAAATAGTTTTGTCGCCCTACAAAATCAATTATTTCGGAAGGATAAGTTGCTGGATCGTTGTGGTATCAAGCCTTTCAGCCATACGAAAAAAGCTTGTAATATGCGAAAACAGTCGCTTTTTACACGGAAGAGTTTTTTTCTTATTAGAAAGTAGTTTTTCCTCTGGCGGAAGCAATTTTTTCGAAGGCGGAAGTATTTTTTCCGGAGACGGAAGATGTTTTTCCAAAGGCGAAAGACAATTTTCCGAACACGGAAGACTTTTTTCCGAATACGGAAGACAATTTTCCGAATACGGAAGATGTTTTTCCGAAGGCGGAAGACAATTTTCCGAACACGGAAGACAATTTTCCGAAGGAATTTTTGCTTCCGAGCTTCCCCGGAACATTTTTAACTAACGGAATATCAGTTCGGAGCTTGGAAGGTCATTTTTGTATGCTGGAAAAACATTTTCGATGTGTGAAAAAAGATTTTC
>CAZNRQ010000693.1:1474-2229 GCA_964574845.1 uncultured Bacteroidales bacterium | reverse complement strand
ATGTTATAACAATTTTATCGGGAAGTAATTATAAGCTTGATGTCAATGTAACATTGGATCAGTTGGTTATACAAAGTTCTGCAAGTTTAACTATAAACAGTTCTAAAACGTTAACATTAAGTAATGGTGCAGGTGATGACCTTGCAAATAGTGGCACTTTAACCAATAATGGGACTTTGACAATAAATTCCGGATCTGTTTTGGCAAATACCGGATCAATTAGTAATAGTTCGACAATTACTGTTAGTGGAACAATAAATAACAATAACTCTCTTACTAATAGTGCGACTTTTACATTGAATGGTGCATTGAATAACACTGCTACGTTGACTAATAACGGTGGAACATTGGCCCTAAGTACCGGGTCAGTTTTGACAAATACCGGAACAATTAGTAATAGTTCGACAATTACTGCCAGTGGAACAATAAATAACAATAGCACACTGACTAATAGTGCGACTTTTACATTGAATGGGACATTGAATAACGCTGCTACTTTGAATAATACCGGTGGAACATTGGCCCTAAGTACGGGGTCAATTTTGACAAATACCGGAACAATTAGTAATAGTTCGACTATCACAATTAGCGGAACTATTAATAACAATAATACACTAAATAATAGTGCTACCATTACTTTGAATGGTACTTTAAATAATGCTACTACTTTGAATAATACTAGCGGAACATTAACATTGAATACGGGCTCTGTATTGTCAAATACCGGAACAATAAGTAATAGCTCTACAATAACA
>CAZNRQ010000693.1:0-1464 GCA_964574845.1 uncultured Bacteroidales bacterium | reverse complement strand
AAAATTTATTTACCCGATTGGGATATACCACCGCATCAGGCACATTAAATAATAACCCAGGATCTAATTTTAATATTTCAGCAACAGGACAACTTTATATTGGATATTCTTCCACAAAGACAGGAACTTTAGTTAATGGCGGTGCAATAACTAATAGTGCTACTTCAAGTTCAAATCCTGGCATAACCATAAGGTATGGATCACTTACTAATACTGGTACAATTACTAATTCGACAGGATCTTATGCATTGTCTTATACGGGTACATCTATAGTTAATAATCCTTCCGCTACAATAAATAATAATGGCGCCTTTACGATGGATGGAACATTAACCAATAAAGGTGTGTACAATGAGAGGTTTTTGCTTCAGTTAGGATATAATGCAGATGCTGTAATAGAAAATAATTCAACAGGTATTATTAATATACAATCAACTGGAGTCGCCGTTGGAGGACAAGTATCAATTGGGAGTACAACAAATGCTCATACAGGAATAATAAACAATTCCGGAACAATCAATAATAGTAGTCCTGATCCAAATTATGCCGGATTGTTTCTTGAAAATGGAACAATTAATAATGCAGGAAGTATAAATAATAATGTAGGTTCATACTTTTTTAACCATAATGGAATTGTGAATATTTCTTCTGGAAATTCATTGTTAAACAATGGAACGTTTACGAATTTTAATTTGGTAAATGTCAATGGAACATTCAACAATAATGGAATTTATAATGAAATGTGGGGTACAATTGTTGGTTCAACCAGTAACGGTATTTTTAATAACAATTCAGGCGCAACCTATACTATTGATGCTACCTATGGTAAGCAGATACAAATTGGAAGCAGTTCAGCAGTTACAGGTACATTAAACAATGCTGGTACTTTGACTAATAATGTTATAAATTCATATGGCATTTTGGTTAATTATGGATCTCTATCCAATACGGGTATTATTAACAATAATGGTGGTAACTGGCATTATTCTGGTACAACTATTGTTTTTGATTATTTTGGTTTTTATGTGAATACAAATTGTGTGGTTCAGAACTCCGGAACTATTAATAGTACTCGTGCATTTGGTTTAAATGGAGGTGCAACTTTTAATAATAATTCTGGTGGAATTTTTACATCAACCGGTTTTGCAAATATTACTGGGACAACGGTAAATTCAAGTTTTAATAATTTTGGCATTTATAATGAGAATTTTGAAACTTTTCTTAGTTCAACCGGAACAGGTTCAGGCATTTTAACTAACAAATCGGCAGGAAATATTAATATCGCTACTGATGGTCTGATGTGTTTCAGCACTTCCAAAGGCACTCTTATAAATGATGCTAACGGAACAATTACCAACCTAGGTGTTTATACTGGTTATCCGGGTTTATATCTGGGAGTAACCGGCACTCTTTTAACAAATAATGGCACCATGCCTGTAAACCAGCCATGACAATGAATGATAT
>CAZNRQ010000692.1:0-2229 GCA_964574845.1 uncultured Bacteroidales bacterium | reverse complement strand
TTGCAGTACTAATCGACGATTCCATACGCCAAACCGTCTGCCGCTTTTACCTTACCGAATCTAAAAAAGTATTAGGTATTTTAGACGAATCCAAAACCGAAACCAAATTCGACCTCACTTCTTTGGATGATATTTATAAATACTCTGAACAGATTCTTTTAGCATCAACTAAGTATCTTAAGAAATAGACAATAATTTAAAAATGAACGTTCAGAAATAAATGAGTTGGCAGTAAGTTAATAATACGGTAACATTATGACAATTGACCTTATAGAAATAACTCAAGGCCTTCCAGGACTTTCAAAAGTAAGTGGACAACACTTATATGAAAGTTGTGTTGTTTGCTTGACAAGACAAAATCACGATTCGACAGGGACTAATTTTTCAGTTTATGGTGATAATGAAATCGACTGCAATCTGATTTGGGAAAACATTTTTGACGACCAACTAGATCGAACTTGGAATGACCAATTTTATGCTACTGAGCACGGTGCAGTGTGTATGGCGATTTTACTTGCTCTTAAACTTACAGATTACACTATTATTGAGAAATCAGCTAGAAAAAACGGATTTGACTATTGGTTAGGTGATAAAAACGATATGCTTTTTCAAAAAAAAGCACGTCTTGAAGTTTCAGGTATTTTCAGTGGTAAGGCAAAAGATATTGATTGTCGTTATCGGGTTAAGGTTAAGCAGACCGAACAATCTGATGCTCTCAAAATTCCCGCATACGTAGGGATTGTAGAATTTAGTAAACCAATTGCAAATTTTGGCTCAAAGACATGACGGTTCAAGATATACATAATAAGGCTATAGAGTATGCTGATTTGGCATTCATTAATAAATTTAATGGCCGGTTTAATGAAGCACTTGATCTTTTTTCTCAGGCATTTCGACTTGAAAAAGAAGCAGCATTGCAAGCTCAGAAAGAAAATATTGGAGAACCAACAATAACTATTTTGCTCAAAAGTGCGGCATCATTAGCAATGAATGCTGATAACTTCATAGAATCTGAAAAGCTAATTTGCTTGGCACTTTATGGAAATCCCCCCGGAGAAATAGCTGAAGAATTAAGGAACTTATTGGAAGAACTTTATTTTCAAAGACATTTAAAATTACAAGGAATAAGTATTGGTCCAACTGAATTGCAACTCGTAATTGCAGGCAGGGGTATAGGCTTCGGAATGGCAAAGTCAGATTTGGTTTTTGACAAGTTAAATACTTTTGAAAAACTGACACTAAGAACTGCCGAAAGAAAATCCGGTAGACCTTTTAGAAGTAAGGGAGATGTTTCCAAGGTAATTAAAATGAATTTTCAACCATACTTGTCTGTTCCAAGAGCAGCAAGTTTTGCGTTTACCATTCGACTTGGTGCTCCAACCAAACAATTGAAAATTGAAGGTTTTGAAAACTCCATTGAAATCATAGAAGACTTAGTGGAAAATATTAATCTTGTGAATTTAGGCTCATACGAAGAACTTCGCAAAAAAATAACTGACGAAACTTATTTTAAAAACTTTATAAGTCTTTCAAAAGAGCTCGCACCTGACGGTGATGAAGTGAACTTAGTTGGTCTTACAATTATGAGAGAAGACAACCCTAAAGATGTTCAATTAACACGCATTAGAAGTGATATTCAAACCAGCATATTTGAAGAAGCTCAAACAGGCGAAGATAAGATTATAAATATTGATTTGACAGGTCGCTTGTTTGCTGCTAATGAAGAACAAAGTAATATTAAACTTAAAGTTGAAGGTACAGGCCATTATTCAATTATAGTTCCTGAAGGACTGGGAGATATTGTTAAAAAATATTGGGGTGAACAAGTCAAAATTAAAGGAACAGAAATTAAACCGAGATTAATAAAATTGATAGACCTTGACCCAGCATAATCCCCGTTCGGCTTAGGCTCCATGCCTCCGCTCGCGGGGAAATGCTTTCCCCGTTGGCACCAATTTTAAAAAACAGACAATCAAATGAATATAACTTATGAAATGGATATTTAATCCGATAGTTAAGGCAATAATTTCTGTTATTTCGACTCCGCTCGCGGGGAAATGCTTTCCCCGTGCCGTTAAAATATCCAATCATCCTCATCCCTGCCCGCCTGCCTGCCGTTAGTAGGGTTCAGACAACTTATCGCCTCAATTTCAGCTCTAATTTTCAGGTAAAGACTTTCAGCTTCTTTAACTTTTTCCTTTTGATGATAAGGGTTTTTTTCGGCTTGTA
>CAZNRQ010000691.1:0-2240 GCA_964574845.1 uncultured Bacteroidales bacterium | reverse complement strand
GCATAAAGGGGATAATTATTTCTTATGTTTGAAATGAGTGAGTCTTGTTGTTTTAAAAGCTCCTCCTCCTTCTGCAAGAGTTTTTTAAAGGCCGCTTCTCCCTTAGTGTAGGTGCTTTCCCGGTTTTTCTCTATGGATGAAAGCTCTTTGATAATCTCCGCTTCTCTGGTTTTTGTGTTGGATGGAATTTGTGGATCTTCATATTTCCTTACAGCACCTGCCATCATCTCCAGAAACATCCGTGCCTTGGCAAGCTCTGCAAAGTAAAACGAGCTTGCTGCGGCATCCCTGCCATGTGTCCTGAAAGCGTCATCCTGCGTTTCTCCACGAATAGCTATTTCTGCAAGGACAGCCATAAGCTCTCTGTAAGGGGTCAGCCTGTCAATATAACCGCCACCAGAGAAAAATTCGCTTCGCTCACCCACTGCGCGTCTGATTTCTTCAACAATTAAAACCGCCTTTAATAATTCCAGTGATGATTCCCGATAAGCACCTTTTCCTTTCAATGCCAGCCCATACTGGGTGTGATACTCCATGCGGCGGTTCCTGCTGTCCCTCCAGTTCAGAGGTATTTCTTTCAATAAGGAAAGTGCATCATCATACCTCTTTGTCGCGAGATAAACCTCTATTAAACCGGCATGTACCAATCTTGTTTTTGTAATCCGCTTTCCGGTATTTCTCCTATGTAAAAAAACTTCTTCTGCTTCCCGGTATTTTTTTTGTTTCAGATAAACGGCTCCAATATTATTAAGCCGCGCGGCAATATCATGAGGATTGTTCAGCTTCATTTCTATTGCCAGAGCTTCGTTTAGATAATCAAGTGCCTTATCATAGAGGCCTAAGCGAAAATATTGCATGCCGATATTGTTCAGATCTATAGCTATCTTCTGCGGCCTGTTTAGCTGCTTGTCGAGTTTCAATGACTGCTGATAATAGGAAAAGGCGAGATCTGATTTGCCCAGACTTGAATATACACCACCGATGTTATTGAGGTTGCCGGCAATCAGGGCGGAATTATCAATCTCTCTGCTTAGCTTCAATGATTGCTCGAAATTGGAAAAAGCTTTGTCGAATTGATCGAGTTCCTTATACAACACTCCGATGTTTGTATATGTTATGGCCATGTCAAAACGGAGATTATTTCGCTTCTGTATGTCGAGCGCCTCCTGATAGTATGTGATTGCTTTATTGCTCTTGAAAAGTCCACAATAGGCATCGCCAATGTTTCTTAGTGACGTTGCTATTTCATTCTGGATATTAAGCTGCTTGTTGAGTCTGAGAGCCTCCTGGTAATATGTGAGTGCCTTGTCATATTGTCCAAGGGCTGTATGGACAGTCCCTGTAACGTTTAGGCACCCCGCAATACTCTGCTGATCATTTAATTCTTTGTTAATCGAGAGCGACTCATTGAGAACGGACAAAGATATTTCATATTTGCCAAGTGTTTGCAGAACTTTGCCCATGTTGAAAAGAACCATGGCTGAGCTTTTTTTGTCACCCAGTTCTCTGAATATTCTTAATGACTCCTCAAAGAGACTCAAAGCTCTTTCATATTGATTAAAAGTCCGGTGATAGACTGCACCAGTATTGAACAGGTTTGCGGCAATCAAATCCTTGTTATTTGCCTTCTTTGCTGCGACAAGCGCGTCTTCATAGTATTTGAATGCCTTCTTGTCATCATCCATCGCCTCGTAAACCGCGCCGATGCCATTAAGGTTGGAGGCTACACATTCAAAGTCCACTCCGCACAGTGCGAGTGATTTCTCGTAATAAGAGCGGGCTTCTTTATAGTTTCCAGCGTTATAAGCCTTTTCTGCAACATCCCATATCTTTTCCGCTTCGTTTTTTTCAGCAAAAACGGTATTTGTACTTACAAAAATAAATAGTACTATTAAAGCAACAATCAACTTTTTTGTGTTGGACATGTCATCTCCTTCTTGTGTTTTGTTTTAGATATGCTTTGATAATGCAAACTGTCGCTATTTTGATTTGAAATCAAGCATTTTCTTCAGGGCTAATATTTTGTTATGTAAAGCAGGAAGAAGTTGATAGGGAATAGTTGTGGTAAAATGTTTATTATGTCCTTATCTTTTTTCGTAACGCAAACGACGATTTAGCAACGAATTGCGTCAAATCGATTTTAGTTGCACAATAATTAAAAATTATAGTTTTAGAAGTTGCTAATAAAAATTGATTAAACAGATTGTTTGTATTCCCCATTAGTCGCAGCAATGCGGATT
>CAZNRQ010000690.1:0-2242 GCA_964574845.1 uncultured Bacteroidales bacterium | reverse complement strand
GGTTATGATAATGCCTTTCATGTTAAGGGCACAGATAACCGTAACTCAGGCCGACTTTGCTACAGTTGGCGATGCTGTTGTACAGGCAACTGATACAGTGCCTTTGATAAGTCCGGGAAACGCCGGAGCGAATCAAACGTGGAATTTCAGTGCATTACACAATCACTATTCAACAACACTGAATTTTATCAGCCCTTCAACCACTCCATTTGCATCCTCTTTTACAGGAGCAAACCTGGCGTTGACATTTCCGGGGCCATTTTATAATTATATGAGCAGCACAGCTTCGTCAGTACAGCTGATGGGTTTTGCCGGCGACCTGATTGGCGATGGCTCTCAGCATCCGCTTTTATACAGCAATCCGGAAAAGATCATCCAATTCCCTGCAACCTATAATACAACTTGCAATGACACCAGCAAATACGATAAAAAATTCTTCTATGGGCATAGTGTGACTTATGGAGGCTCGAATTATTATATTGATTCCGTAAGACAAAAAGAAGTGAATTACATTACAGGTGTTGTTGATGCATGGGGCACTGCCACCACTCCAGACGGCGCGTTCCCTGTCATCAGGCAAAATAACCTGAAATATACCTATGATACTTTATGGATGCGTGTTCAGCTTTATTCAATGTGGGTACAGGTCTCAGCCACCAATCAATCGCAGCGTTCATATGGTTTTGCAGGCAATGGCATTAAATATTTCCTGGTAAACATCAAATATTACCCCGACAGCACCGCTATTGAAAGTGTTGATTGGGCAAGGGCTACACCGGTTTCAATAAATGAAATAAGCAACACTGACGGAATATCTGTTTATCCAAACCCTGCATCAGATAATATTTACATAAATAATTCCGGTCAGGAAAATGTACAAGCGGTGATTTATGACATTGAAGGCAGAGAGGTTTTCTCTACTATGCTGAATAATGACAATAACTCTATTGTTGTGAGTGACCTGACAAATGGAGTTTATATATTGAAATTATTCAGCAATTCCGGCTTGGTGAAGACTGAAAAGCTGCTGATAAACCATTAATAAAATAGTCGGCAGTCAGCTGTAAGCAGTGGGCAATTGGTATTGCATTTGGCAGAAAGTGAAAAGTGCAATATTAATTAAACAATAAATAAAAAATGACGTGTATCAATGCACGTCATTTTTTTTGAACTTCTTTTCCATTAAAGGATAGGAGAAGATCGAGATCAGGAGCACCAGCGTTCCTGCATAGAATCCAAAGGTCATATATTCCGATTGGCCAAAAATAAAATAGGCCAGGATAATCCCGTAAACCGGCTCCAGGTTGATGGAAAGCACAACTACATAAGCCGATATTTGCTTCATGATCCTTACCACCGCCGAGAAAGCGTAAGCCGAGCAAATTACTGCCAGCAATGCAAGGTAAATAAAATCGGTACATGTAAAACTCAGGTCATGCAATGTCATGTTACCGTTTATCAGCAAGTAAACGCTTACTCCCAGCCAGCCGCCAATCATCTCGTAAAACCCAATAACGTTCTGGTGAAAACTAAACGTGATCTTTTTGTTGAGCACCGTAAACAAAGCCGACAGGAAAAAAGCAATAAGCGAATAAATGATTCCCACAATATATCTCGTCTCAAACTGAAAAATAAGATACAGTCCGAAAATGATCACCAGCCCGGTTATCACTTCGAACCAGTAAACCCTGCGTTTGAAAACAAGGGGCTCCAGCAAACTTGCAAACAAAGTGCCGCTGGCCAGGCAACCCAGGGTTACTGAAACATTGGATACCTTGATGGCTCCGAAGAAAAATATCCAGTGTGCCCCGACAATCAGCCCAATACCCAACAACTTCAGCACTTGCCTGAAAGGAAGGAGATATTTTGTTTTGGAAAAATTAAGCCAGATGAAAAGCGCAATAAATGCAAACATGGTTCTGTACCATACAAGCACCGGGGCCGGCAATTGCACAAGTTTCCCAAGAATAGCCGTAAAACCAAGTATCACCACAATCAAATGCAGCTCAACATAATTACCATATTTCTTTCCAATGTTCACGGTGGCAAAGATAGTTGAAAAAGAAGTTAGAAGTTAGAGGTTAGAAGTTAGAGGTTAGTTAGAGGTTAGAGGTTTTGTTCAAGGTTTGCGAAATGTCAAATCCCGATGAAGAATTGCATACGCGTCAAGCTAATATTACAGAAGCAATATTGAATTTGGTATATTTCAGTGCCGTAGGCAAGACATTTCGGGGGTTTGCAT
>CAZNRQ010000689.1:0-2242 GCA_964574845.1 uncultured Bacteroidales bacterium | reverse complement strand
TGCCTTCTGCTATTAAATTATAGAGTGATAAAAATTGATAAGGACGTAGTTCTGTATACGTTTTATACAATAAGTCTTCAATAAATATATCAATGGGGGTATTAAATATTTGCCGATTAATTCCCTCATAAAGCGAATTGATATAGCTGGTAATCGATTGTTCAGTATAGCCCTCCTTTTTTAATTTGAAAATTGTATCCTGATTATCTTTGATAAATTTCTTTTTATTTTCATCTCCTGAAATAAAAAGCAGGTTTTCGTTTTCTTTTTTTGCTTCTATTGAAAATCCAAGATGAACCAATTCGTGCATTATAAGATGCTCTACAGCAATATAGCCCGGTTTGAATTTAATTAAGTGAAAATCGCGTTTATAATTTTCCGCAAATTCCAACTTTGCTGCGGTAGGAATTGAATTATCTGGTTCTTCTTTTATTTCTATTCCGCATTCTTTCTCTAAAAATGTTTTATAATCACGAAATAATCGTTTGCCAGCATTTGTTTTAGTAAGAATTTCTGCGGAATCAACGGCAAGTTTTAATGCATGATTAAACAGTTCTTTATCATGAATACCGCATCTTTTAAGACAATTTATTGAATAGTCAAATGAAATATTATGTAAGCCCTTATGCTCATTTGCCAAGGCAATACCGTAATTTGTATTAGGGTAATTAGGATTGATTTTATAAGCCTGTTCAAGATATTTTAAGCCTTCGTCCCATTTCCCAAGTTGAAGTAAATTGGTGCCAAGATTATTGATAGCAATATTGTCGGTTGGGTTTTGCCTAATTGCTTCATTATAATATTTCATTGCGGTCTCAATGTCATTTTTATGACGAGCCAAAATATTACCCATCATTATTATGGCATAAGCGTTTTGGGGGTCCATTCTCAAGGCATCAATTAAATTGTCCATTGCTTGATCTTGGTTGCCTTCTTCAGAATAAATCTGACCTAATACTCTATGATATTCTGATATTGTTGGGTTTTGTTTAATTAGCCTCTCGAGAATAGGTTTTGCTTCTGAAAACTTTCTCTTTTCACAAAGAGCAGTGGCTTTATCGAATTCGGTTTTTTGGCTTATAATTGAGGGAATATCAATATCTACTTGGACAAAACCATCTTTTATTGTAATTCGGGGTTTATAAGGACCATAAGAATAATAATCCTCTAAAGTGCTTATTATTACAGAATCATCCGCTGCTATAAGTTTAGGGAAGATTGTAAATAAAAAGTCATCAATTTTATGTACGATTTGCATTTGTGGTTTTGATATTTCCACAAAAAAATAGACGTGAAACGCTGCAATTACTCGTAATCGAGGGAGTCCAAGCCCTTACTCACAAAGTAAAGCAACGCTCACGCCCATGACGTGAGCGCTTATTGCTTAACTTCCCTGTGAGTAAATGAAAATTTGGACTTTTCGATTACAGGATGGTTAGCTAAAACGCTATGTTTTAAATAACTTTAAATATTCAACTTTTCTTTTCTATATTTTTTGTTTTTTAGGTTAATACAATTTGTTTCTATTGTGTACTTATTTAATTTCTTTTATTAGAGTTTCTATTTCAACATCAAGTGCTTTTGCGATTTTTTCAATATTAATTAGTGTGATGTTTTTTTCAGCACGTTCAATCATGCCAATATAGGTGCGATGCAATCCTGCTCGCTCCGCAAGTTCTTCCTGTGATATTTTCAAGAGATTTCTATATTTTCGAACGTTATCGCCAAAAACTATCAAAATATTTCTTTCGTCCATTAATGCTAATTAAAGTGTGCACAAAGCTAATTGTAGTATTCATTCCTCACAACATACTATTGTTAGCATTTTAGATATTTTATTGGGATCTTTGAGAATGAACCCCGTTCGGCAAAGGTTCCAACCTCCCGTTCTGCGCAGGGTTCCTGCCAGCATCATATTATAAAATCATGCTATGGCCTGAGATGAAAATAGGAAAAGAATAAAAGCTAAAAAATGAAACTAAAAGAATTGCATTAATCAACGAAATAAAGCCGGAGGATTGTTACCAAACCAAAAGCAACCAGCCGGTGGAGGTGTTGTGCAACGATTTGAATTACTATGTTTGCAAATTTTCAAAAGACGCAGGAGATAAGGGGGGGGACGAATATGGTTGGAGATCGGGGTGGGGGAATGAATAATTATGCTACAATAGTATGGTCATGAAAATGAATAATTTATTAATTTTGTAAACATTTAATCTAATATCAAAGATATCCAATTGCT
>CAZNRQ010000688.1:0-2244 GCA_964574845.1 uncultured Bacteroidales bacterium | reverse complement strand
ACAGCTTGCCAGTTTTTTGGGTTATTGGAAGAGATACAATAGTTGGAAGACCCGAAAAAGATAAGGAAAACAAAAAATCTCCCTAGAGACAAGATTAAGAAACTTGAATCTAAGAGAGATTTTGAAGATTTTTTCTTTGGGTAATATTTATATACTTATGCTTCTATGACAATTTGTTTTTTTTGTCTTATACTCAAATAAGCCACTAATCCAACAATTCAAATAAGAAAGATTGGGGTTATCCACATTGTTGATATTCCTAATCCACCATATTTAGGGTCTTGTGTAAGGTAATCTCAAATTGATGCACCAAGTGGACGAGTTAATATGTATGCACTCCAGAATGCAAATATTGGATTTATCTGAAATTTAAATTGTTTCTTTTTGAAATAGTAAAATGCACCACTAATGAGAGCAATCGTTCCAGCGAATACTAAGCCTGCCTGTACATATCCTATACCTACACTTTCTGATAACAAGTCTCAAGATGCTGTACCTAATGCAAAAGTAAACAGAATTGCTAACCAATAAAATGCTTCTCTTTTAGCAGTAAATATTGAATGAATAGATAGTGTCTTTTCTTTGAGATACCAAAAGATAAATACTAAAGCCAAACCGATAGTGAAAGCGATCGTAGTTATAACTAAACTAATTCCTAAGCCTTCAACCATTTGATCAGTAATCAAAGTTCATACAATGCTTATCAAAATAACGGCAAGCCAATATACAACAGGGACATATTTTTTAAATCTGAATTGTATCACAAGTACAATAGCCAATAAAGCACTCATGATGTATGATGTATTTACCAATCCAAAATGAAGATTGAAAGAAAGATAATCTGCTCAGGTTTCTCCTATAGTCGTTCCAAGAATTTTTATGATCCAAAAATAAATAGTGATTTCTGGCACTCTATTGAGTAATCATGTTAGATTTTGTTTTATTTTTTCCATGACAAAAATATTTTAGAAAACTAAAAAATCTTATTTCTTATCAAAAGAATCATACTCATAATTTAATGGTAATCAATGCTAAATAAAAATTCGTAGTTTACTCCTTTGATTTTTTAAATCTTTTAAGAATTATCTCTTCTAAAGTAATAATAGGAGTATAAATATATCTTTTAGTTAAACCAAAGATATTCTTAGAATTCAATAATAATGCAGGAAGAATACCAATGACCATTGAAGCCAGTACATCAGTTGGTCGATGAACACCAACAGAAACACGAGATATTGCCATTATTAATGTGGTTGCCAAGAAAAAGTATCAAAATTTTACAAAAAATTTATTTTTGTTTTTAATTCCCCATAGTAATGTAGCCACCGCAATTGCCATACTCAAGGATACATGATCAGAAGGAAAAGATTTATCTGGGATATGGGAAAGTATAAGATTTCATGCATGATGAATATATCACTCAGGACGCTGTTTATCTGCAAAATATTGAATAAATAGATTCAGACCAAGCGACAATATTCACGAAAAGAATATGAACAATGCCACTATTTTATCTTCTATACTTTTTTTTGTAATTCATTTGATATACAAAAATGCTAGAAATATAGGGAAAATAAACACAAAAATATCAGCTGTGTATGGAATTATTACTCTCAATGTTTGATGAGCACTTATAAGGTCATTAAGCCAAATAAGAGTATTATATCATCGAGTTGGTTCTGTTAAATGAAAATAATTGTATCAGATCATAATTACAAACAAAAGAAAAAGATAAAAAGATTGATTTTCGTTTATTGAGTGTATGTATTCTCTATTCGTTTTCCATTTCAATTAAAAATAAACTGATAAAACTCAATTCTGATTAAAACTAGAGGTAGTAATTTACCTCTTTTTTTGATGTTTATGGCAACAAATAAAATCTTTGAACTTCTCCGAGATCTCAAACTTGATAGAACCTGAGTGGCTCAGCAACTCAACCAAGTTAGAGATGATATCAATGGTTTCAATCAAAGGATCAAAGATCAGACGGCTTTGCAACTTTCTTTGAATGTCGGAAATCTCAAAACCAAACTTGATGAAGTCAAAGCACAAATCAAACTCGCAAAAGAACAAGGGAACCGTGATGGTGTTATCCAATTGACTGCCGATGCTTCAAGAATTCAACAATCACTAACTCAAGCAGGAAGAGAACTAAGAAATTATACAAGAACCTGATCATCAGACATCTCGGTTTTGTGAAAAAATTTTCAAGGAGTTAATACAGAGATACTGAAACAATGAGGC
>CAZNRQ010000687.1:0-2247 GCA_964574845.1 uncultured Bacteroidales bacterium | reverse complement strand
TGCCCTCCTCCCCTGCTTCCGTATACCTTTTCGCCATTAATGTAGGTTTCCAGCACGCGGGTTTTCAGCAGATCTTTTTCGTTGGCTTTCATGATATCTTTATCCAGAATCACAAAATCGGCGTACTTTCCGGCTTCGAGGCTACCTTTTTCCTTTTCCTCGAAACAGGACCGGGCAGCCCATATGGTCATGGCCTTGAGGGCTTCCTCGCGGCTCACGGCATTCTCCATTTGAAATCCACCATTAGGGAATCCTTTCACATCTTTGCGGAAAACTGCGGCATAGAAGGTCAGCAGTGGGTCCACCTTTTCGATAGGGAAATCAGTGCCAAATGCTATCCATCCGTTCTGCTGCAGCAAGGTTTTATAAGCGTAAGCCGACTTAATGCGCTCGGGGCCCAAGCGCTCGTCCGCCCAATACATATCGGAAGTGGCGTGGGTAGGCTGCACCGAAGGGATGATGGAATACTGTTTGAACCTGGCGAAATCAGCAGGATCGACACATTGCACATGTTCTATCCGCCAACGGCGGTCGTTAGGTTGTTTCAGAAACTGTGCATACAAACCCAGCATCATTCGGTTGGCCGAATCGCCAATGGCGTGGGTGTTCACCTGATAGCCATATTTATAGGCAATGGCAATAATACCCGACAATTTTTCAGGGGTTTCCACAATGATGCCATAGTTGCCCGGATCGTCGCTGTATGGTTTCAGCAAACATCCGCCCCGCGAGCCCAGCGCACCATCGGCATATAGCTTGATGGAGCAGACATGCAGGCGGGGTGTTTCGTAAACGCCTTTCTTCACGAAATACTCAATATTTTCCTTTGTGGGATCCAGCATGGCATAAACCCTCAGCTTCAGACTATCGTTTTTCTGCATCCTATCTATCAGCAACACCAGGCTTTTCGAAAGACCGGCATCGGCCACTGTGGTAAGCCCTACAGCCAAACAATCTATTTGTGCCTGAAGCAACATTTTTGCCAATTCCTCTCCTTTGGGTTTGGGTATTCGGTTTTCCATCGAATCCACTGCCTTATCTATCAACACTCCGGTTGGTTTTCCGTTTTTCAGCAATACTTTGCCTCCGGGGATGCGGGTTTCGGCAGTTATGAAAGCTTTTTCGAGGGCTTTATCATTGGCAATCACAGCATGCCCGTCTATTCGCGTAAGCACCACGGGTATATCCGGAAAAGCAAGATTGAGTTGGGTATTGTCAGGAAATTCCTTATTAGTCCAAAGGTTCTGATCCCAACCATCGCCCAGCAGCCAGGCAGGTTTATATATCTGATTGTGCGTTCGCAGTCTTTCGATAACACTTTCGAAAGAAGTAGTTCCTTTCAGATCGGCTTCCTGAAGCGTCAGTCCCAGTCCATAGAAATGACAATGCGCATCAATAAAGCCCGGATATACGCATAAACCATCCAGATATTCCTCCGAATGAGCCTCATAAAGACCCTTTAGTTCGGCATCCGTTCCTGTCTTCAATATTTTACCATCTTTTATAGCCATGGCCTGAGCCATACTGAAACTGCTGTCGACGGTGTAAATCTTCCCACCCAGCAACAGCAGGTCGATATGAGTTTTAGTATGGCAAGCTGTCATAAGCATAGCGATTAGGGTTAAAATCAAAAGATTATTTCTTTTCATGGAATAAAATTTTCTCTGTGTATCTCAGTGTTTTCTCTGTTAATCTCTGTGTAACTTATCAGGTCTTATAAACAAAAAAGTACTTTTCCTTTCTAAAGTTTAAGCAGGTATAAAGTTACGCAAATATTCAATAAAACTTTCGTAAATTTGTCATACCCATCTGCCATGAAAAAATTCCTGACTACACTTCTGTTTCTGTTATTCATCTTTCAGCTTTCGGCACAGGTATCTCGAAACATAACGGATAAGGGCCGTCAGGGTGTGGCGCTTAGTTATAGCTTTTCGCCTGCGGTTGTAAAAAGCCGGGCTTACAAGCAAAATCCTCTGGTACAATATACCATAAAAGACTTTTGTTATTTGCGCGAAGCCGGAAAACCGGCACTTCCGGTGCGATACGAGCTGTTGCTGATACCTGCGGGAGCACAGGCCACCATACAAATGAAGCCATCGGTTTCGTATGAGGCCCTTTCGGGGATGATCTACCCTGCCCTTCGTCCGGCCACAGACCGTGTGGGCGATCCCGAGCCGGAATTCATCATGGATTCTGCCTTTTACCAAACCAACGCCTTTTATCCTGAGCGAGCGGTCGACATAGTGA
>CAZNRQ010000686.1:0-2250 GCA_964574845.1 uncultured Bacteroidales bacterium | reverse complement strand
GATTAATAGTTCCATCCGTATTAAGCTGAGGTACAGCATCAACCATTAGCCAGACATAGTCCCTGACAAAAGGGTGATAAACACCCATAATCACATTATGGACAGGTAATCGTGTTGCGATTGCCTGAGGAACCGGATGGATATTTGCTGGAAATGGTGATCCATCTTCATGAATCACATTCCAGTTGGGGTCAAAGGATGTTTTTCCCATAAGTTGATCTTCGGTTAATCCAAGAAGTTCCAATGCCTTAGGATTACTTAATGTGATTTCGGAATTTGGTCCCTGCAAAAGGACTCCAACCTGCATGTTTGTTACAAGGTTCCTAAATTTACTATTGCTGATTTCCAAAGACTCTTCCGCCTTTTTACGTTCGGTAATATCGTGGATAGAAATTAGATCGGCTTTAATACCTTCATAATCAATGATTTTGCCAATACTCTCCATCCAAACCCTATTCCCCTTTGAAGTAACGCCACAACTCTGTGCCACCTCGACCCCATTGCCTTGAACGACCTTTGCAAAATCATCGATTGTCTGGGCAACATATTCAGGTGCTATAAAATCAAAAATATTCTTCCCGATTATGTCTGCCAGATTTTCATACTCAAAGGTTTTCAAGATCGAATTGTTCGCAAATAGGATACTGCATTCAAGATTGATAATGACAATTCCTTCAAATGCATTATCAACCAATTCACGATATTTTTGCTCACTTTCGCGAAGTGACAATTCAGTCCGCTTGCGATCAGTGATGTCGTGGAGGCATAACAACAGTTTCCGCTGATTATTGCTTTTAATCAGAGCCGTTGAAC
The DNA here is from genome assembly GCA_964574845.1 of uncultured Bacteroidales bacterium. GTDB lineage: Bacteria > Bacteroidota > Bacteroidia > Bacteroidales > CAIWKO01 > CAIWKO01. The sequence continues at coordinate 1,437 of CAZNRQ010000686.1, read as the reverse complement.
CAAGCAACGAAACCTTTCGCAACTCTCCGTTTTGTGCCAGGAATGTTTCGTACTCGACATTTACATGTGTTGTTCCATTCGCCAGAGTATCCTCCAATGCCAATCTTAAACAGCAATTACTGCAATTTTTTCCGAAGCCGCAACCTCGAACATCGTCGAAAGCATTAATGCACCCAAACACGCCGCAAGCCTGACCCCCTTTTAATTTTTCTTCTGAAGTTCCTGTTAATGAGGTGAATGCAGAATTGGCAAATAATATTCGCCGGTGAGAATCAACGACGCACATCATTACCGGTGAAAGTTCATAAATGGCCTTTAACTCGGCACTTGTCTGGGCAAGGGCATCTTCAGCATTTTTACGTTGGGTAATGTCACGCGTAAGACTCATCATATGCCCGGTTCCATTCACCATAAAAGCTTTTGCAGAGACCAAACCTACAATTTCACGACCATCCTTGCAACAGAATATGGACTCAAAATTATTACAAAACCCCTTTTCATTGAGTTCCTTAATCATTTTGTCGCGTCCCGAAATATCTTTCCAGAGATTTATATCATAAATCGATTTGCCCACTGTTTCCTCATAGGTGAAACCGGTAAGTGCGGTCAACCCTTTATTGACATCGATAATCAACCCGTCACTAATGCGGCTGATGACAGCTGCATCGGGACTTGTATTGAAAATCAGTTCAAAAAAACCCTTTGTCTCCTCAAGGTCTTTATCAGCAATTGGAAAGCCATTTCCAGACACGGAACCGGTAAATCCCTCTTTTTCAATGACCTTTCTTAATTCAAGGTTTTCCTGCTTAATTTCCAGCAATTCCTCGATGAGTTCCTCTTTGGTCTTGTCGTAGTATTCCATATTATTAACATTTTATATATCAAACATATAGATATCTTTTAATCAAGCGGTCCAGGTCCTTTTTAAGGATAGGTTTTGAGATGTAATCATTGCAACCTGCTTCCATTGCCTTTTCGCGTTCACCTGAAGGTGCATATGCAGTCTGGGCTATAATCACAATATTCTCATTGAATTGCCTGATTTGTCGGGTTGCTTCATATCCATCTAAGTAAGGCATTTTTATATCCATTAAAACCAGGTCGATATCGGGCGTATTTTTGCAAATTGCAATTGCTTCCTTTCCCGTTGCAACATTAATGATCTCTTTCCCGTACCTTCTTACCATGACTGATAGAAGGTGCCCCGATGACGTATCATCATCGACAACCAAAATTTTCAAATCCTGGAGTCCGGATTCATGGTAATTATCCCCTTCATTTGCCAGTGGTTGCTCAAGTTTCATCTTTGAAACGTAAGGAATTGTAAAATAGAAAAACGAACCAAGTCCAGGTTGGCTTTCGACACCGATCATCCCCCCAAGCATTTCCACATAAGCCTTGGCAATTGACAAACCTAAACCAGATCCTTCAAAATGC
>CAZNRQ010000685.1:0-2254 GCA_964574845.1 uncultured Bacteroidales bacterium | reverse complement strand
GTATAATCCTATAGATCCGCATCGTTTTGCCCGACCTGAAAAAAGGAATTGTGAAAAGGCAGACCCCAAAATAGTTTTTTCTGGTCGCCTTGCTTTGGGCAAGAATCTTTTTGAATGGATTAATATTGCTGAGGCAATTCACATGAAATATCCTTTTTATTGTTTTGAAATTTTTGGAGAGGGCCCCTTACAAGATTCCCTTAAGGAGGTTATTCTGAAAAAAAACTTGCAAAGTGTTATTAGTTTGAAAGGATTTTGTCATAAGGCAGAAGAAATATATCAAAATGCAGACTTACTTTTGTTTCTTTCAGAATATGAATCATTTGGGAATGTGGTCATTGAAAGTATTATGTGCGAAACACCAGTAATTACAGGGTCAATTCCTTCAATGAAAGAAATTTTTAAAAACTACCCACAATTTCTCGTAAATTTAGATTCGGATTTGGAGCAAAATGTTTTAAGAAAAATCGAAGAGTTGGAATTGTTGCAATCAGACGCAGTTCAAGCTGCTGTTGAGTTTAGAACAAGATTTTCTTTGAAACAGCACATTCGAAAAGTAGAAGAGTATTATGCGTCTTTCATATGAGGAATATATGGCACTTCACCCACCTATCAAGAGAGTAATTATAATTTATTAAAGCAAGACTATGGATTTTTATCTTGATATTGAATTTGATCGATTGAATAGTCATTGCCTTCAAGATATTCAAATTTCGCAGGCACCAGTTCTGAAATTAGTAAATAAAAAGTTGGCTTTTAAGACGGATCGCATTTTAATTGGCAATCATGAAATTATTATTATTGGTGATTTTATTTTCCCCGCAGAAATATTAAATAATCAATCATTAAAAGCGAATTATTTGTTAAAACACATAACAAACAATACACTTTATCAATTAAAAGGTTTTTTTTATGTGGTTGTCCTGGATTTTCAGAAAAATACCATTTGTATCCATTCGAGTTTTTTAAACATATTGCCAGTTTATTATTATTCAACCAAAGAAAGATGCATTGTTTCAGGTTCCTTGGTAGAAATTGGAGAAAATATTCATCCTGCACCCCTACCGAACGAACAGTATATGCTGGAAAAGGCCCTGTTTTATTATTCGTTTTTGAATCATACACCTTTACAGGACGTTTTTACATTGCCATCTTGCTGTTATATTGAGATTACGAAAGATGGATTGGAAATTCTGAAAAGTTATTCGTTAGAAGAGTTTATAATGAGAAACCCCAAACCATGGAAGAAAGGTATTAACGAACTGACTGAAATATATTATAATAATTTGATTTCTTGTATTCCGGATGAGCCCTTTGCCCTAACTTTGACAGGCGGATTCGATGGCAGAACAATTCTATCGACTGCATTAAATAAGAATGCAGATTTTATAACATTTTCATATGGTAGTTCCGGTGATGCTGATATAGAAATTCCTAAATCCATTAGTAGCTCTTTAGGGATTCGTTATATGCCGTTTTATCTGGACGATAATTATGCTGAAAATAATTTCTGGAGTGATGGTATGGCCTTTAATTATAATTCGGAAGGAGCAGGCAACATTAGTAGGGGACATTATTTACATACAGCTGAAGAATTGTCAAAAAATTACAAATATATTTTGACCGGGAATTTTGGTAGCGAATTGATACGTTCTGTTAAACAACCTGGCGTACTGGCTTCAAAAACTCTGTTTGCATTATTTGAATGTGAAAAAAAACCGGATTTTGAATTATTTGTTAGAGATGTCAATGGCTTAAAGTATATCGATGAGAGAGTTGTTAAAACAAATTTAAGTGCAATAATTGATGAAGCTTGGGATTATAAAGAGAAATTACCAAAATTCCTAAGCACAAACCAAAAATTCTATTTGTATATATTTGGCGAAGTGTTTCGTAAATATTTTGGTCCGGAAGTAATTGTACAGTCTGATTATTTTATTAACAGATCCCCATTTCTGGACTATAATATTTTGAAGGCTACATTAGAAACGTCTATTGCAGGTTTATACTCCGAATTTAGAGAAAAAAGTCCGTTTAAGCGGTTTCAGGGTCAGATACTTTATGCCTATATCATAAGAAAACTGTATCCTGCCCTATTAGAAAATATGTTGGATAAGAATTATAAACCTAAAGATTTTTTAACCATATTCGGCCGGTTTTCAATTATATTTGGATATTTTCAAAAAAAGATGTTGAAAAATAAAGAAGAAAGAAATCCATCCTATTCTGATGGATTTTATAGAAAGAATAGAGG
>CAZNRQ010000684.1:672-2257 GCA_964574845.1 uncultured Bacteroidales bacterium | reverse complement strand
ATGTATAATTCATTGTTGGTGGTGTCAATAAACTGCCCGCCCGTGGATGTCCATTCATAATACACATTGGGATGGAAGGTCACATGGTAATAAATAGTATCGCCAAGGCAAACCTGGCTAGGGCCAATAATTCCTGCAGTTGGCGGACCCAGAACATATAGTGAAGTGGAATTGGGTGTCAGGGGTCCGACACAGCCATAATTTGTTTCCTGAACAGTAAGATTATATGTTCCTGCCCCATTGAACAAAATTCCCAGAGAAGGCTGGGTGGAAAATACAGCACCATTGAGGTTCCATACATAGCTTGAATTCATCGGAGGTCCCGCATTGTAGGGAATGGGATAAAAGTACACTGCATCACCCACACATAAAACGGAATCAGATGGAGACTGATATATCCACAGGTTATCTGAAGGCGCACCAATGATGAGCCTAATTAAGGTTCCATGAATATCATAAGGATGGTTTGAATTTGTCGCAATGATGCGAATGTAGTACAATCCGGGCGCCAACCCAAGGTATGCAAGCGAATCGGCACAGGGAACATGGATATGCATGGTAGTATCATTGCTTGCATCTATATTGCCAATGATACCGGTGCTTATAACACCAAAGGCCTGCGAATCATGTATTTCAATTTCGAAATGATTGGTGACTGAGTTATAAATTGCACCTGTGGAAGAAGAGTCAGTGTAATGAATATTCACATAAACAGTGGTATTAAAACCTGTTGGGTCAGTAGTGCAATCGTGCAGGCAGGCTTGTATATCCAATTTATGATTTGATTCAATATCACAGTGCTTGATGCAGAATGGCCCCCATACCATACCTGTTGTTGCAGGATTGGTTGATATCACACGTATATAGTAACCACATCCATCTATAATCGGGTGATTATTTTCATTGACCAACCCCGATACGCTACCAGGCGAAGAGCCCTGCGTTGGATCGTAAGTCTGGCTATCGGGTGATGAACCTAATATATTGGGATTTGCCGGAAAATTGCCTGATCCATCTGAAAGCTGAGCCACATAATTATTACCACTTTGAAAGATTCCAGTGGAATAGAACGGAATGTCTATTACACTCCCAACACAAACGGAATCGCTTTCCATTGTCACCACGGGTTGCAAAGTTGTAATGGTATTGGGACACGATTGTACCTCAAAGCAAATACTCGCATTCGTATAAAAGAAAAGCGCATAGTCGGTATAATAATAATTGATCCTCACCTTATAACAACTTCCCGCTGGAGTGTTACTGGGTATGGTGGGCCAGAGTGCGCCATTCATCCACTGATTGCTTGATTGGTAGATTCCCAGACTAACCGGATTTGCGAAAGATCCTGTGGCATCGGATAATTGAACTTCGAAAAAACCTGCTCCACACAAAGGCACGGTGAGATGGTAATATATCATCAGTCCATAGCTCTGGCAAATAGGGTTTGGCATAATGGAGTCAACAACAACATTAAAGTTAGTGACGAAGTTATCAAACTCGCCGGTAACATAGATATCATCAACCCCAAACGACATTTTACCGGGAGGAGTAACAGCATCATTCACCCACCTGAAGCCAAAACGCA
>CAZNRQ010000684.1:0-662 GCA_964574845.1 uncultured Bacteroidales bacterium | reverse complement strand
AGGTTTGTATGGTTGTCGAAAGCTGTATTCTGAACAATTTGGTACTGCCACAAATTTTGGTTACTGTAAGTATTTCCTGTTGAAACCCAGGGGCCATTGTCGGCACTGTAATACAATTCAGCATAAGCTGTGGGTGATCCTTCAGCAATATAGAAAAAAGTAAACTTCACATTGGTCATCCCAAGGGTACAGAAGCCGCTGGTAAACTGAACAAAATTATCAGAGATAGCAGTAGGATCGTAGTTACAGTTTGAAACGCCGTAATTCACTGAATTCTGGTCATAAATATGAAGATAGTTGCTGTAAGGTGCAAAAGAAATGGTTCCTCCAGTGGTCTGGTTCTCATCAGGAGTATTCGGATAAAGTCCTATTCCTGAATATGAGTTGTTGATAACCCATTTATTGATTCCAGAGTTGGTGCCAGGGCCACCCTGGTTCAACATCACACCCGAAGCACCTCCTTCAAAGTTCTCGGAATAGATCAAAATATTTGTTTGTGCCTTGATCTGCGACAAACCAAGAAACAATAGCGAAATAAAGAGTATAACTTTTTTCTTCATAATTTAAATATTAAAAAATTTAAATCAGCAATTAGTAAATGCACGTTCCCATGTGTGCGGGTCCATTTGTCAGAAGTCGTTTTTATAACCAATAATATCAGC
>CAZNRQ010000683.1:0-2261 GCA_964574845.1 uncultured Bacteroidales bacterium | reverse complement strand
AGCTGTTGAAATAAGACGGCGATAAAAGAAATTGAAAAAGGCTTGCCCCATTTGGTGGCAAGCCTTTTTTATGGTTAGATGAAGAATTGTAATAAATTTATTGTGCGTTTAACCAGATTTATGAAACGTTTAATTAGATTTAGGCTGCATTTATTTAGATTTACGCTGCGTTTATTTAGATTTACGCTGCATTTATCTGGATTTACGCTGTGTTTATCTAGATTTACGCTGCGTTTATCTAGATTTACGCTGCGTTTATCTGGTGTAATTCCAGATAAACCAATAATACGTTTCCTTATTACAGATTGTTTTCAGCACTAAATGAACCACTTATAATCCCTACCCCATTATTTACTCCCTGTTCCCTTATATTCCCTAAATTTGCAGACCTAACCCCTTCATAAACCCGGACCATGCTCACCCAAACTCAACAAAACATGATAGCGCAAACCATTCATTTTGTAAAATCGGGTTCCGCGGGCGAATCGACGGGGCATGATTGGTGGCACATCTATCGGGTGGAAAAGCTTGCGGTGTATCTGGCCGAAAAAGAGAAAGCCGATCTGTTTTTAGTGAGGCTTGCCGCCTTATTGCACGATGTGGACGACTGGAAATTTAACGTTGCCGGGTCGGCCCATGCCGAAAACTGGTTGAAAAACCTGGATGTGGACCCAAAAACTATAGAAAAAGTGGTTCACATCATAGCTCAGGTTTCGTATAAAGGTGCGGGCGAAGACACCACGCCTGATTCGATAGAAGCCAGGGTGGTGCAGGATGCCGACAGGCTGGATGCCCTGGGGGCCATTGGCATTGCCCGGGCTTTTGCTTATGGTGGCTCAAAAAACAGGGAAATCTACGATCCCGAAGTATTGCCTGTGATGCATGCCGATTTCGAGGCTTATAAGACCAAGGTCTCGCATACCATCAATCATTTCTATGAGAAATTGCTGTTGCTCAAAGACAGGCTGCACACCTCAGCCGCCAGGGAATTGGCCGAAAAGCGACATGAGTTTATGGAAGAGTTTCTGAAGAATTTCTTCGAAGAATGGAATTTTGAGGAAGACGGAAGACGGAAGATAGAAGATCGGAGTCGGAAGTGAGTTTTTCGGGCCTGACAGTCTAATTAGCCTAACAGCCTAATAGCCTAACAGCCTAATAGCCTAAAAATAATAGAAGAAAGAGTACATCAGCCTGATGCCGCTGACAGGCTTTATATTTTGCACATCGCCCAGGCTGTTGACCGAATCGCCATATCCGGCTACGGTGTAATCGCCTTCGACGCCCATCTTCATTTTACCAGAGATGAAAACAATGCGGGGCGAAACGCGGTAAACATAGTCGATGTTCCAACCTCTCGAAAAGAACTTTGAGCCCTGCTCCCAATTAAGAATATTGAATCTTGATCCCAAATTTTTGGTATATCCGCCGAAAATCCCGAACTGTATCTTGCTGCCATTGGTGGCTATATCAGCCCAAGCAGAAACATTGTTGAGGGAAGTGTAGTCATAATCTCCCCTGGCAATGGTATTAGTATCAGTGGTATATTTATAAGCATATCCACCCAGCATCACCTGATCGTAGAGGTTCTGTCCGTAGACACCTTCTATTTTGAAGGTGATATATTTGCTGCGGTGTTTGAAAAAAGCCATAGCCGAATAGGTATTCAAGGCTGCATTGGTAGCGTAGTTGCTATCGGTGACAATACGTGGAACCACCACTTTATAATCAATACCGGCTCCAAAGAACAATTCGCGGGTTTTGTCTTCGTTAAAATGCTGGTATTGTATGCGGATATTCATATCGGGCAGGGTAGCGTTGCGTATGCCATCAGTTCCGCCCCAGCTGGTAAAATCCAACTGTGAAGCCAGTGTTAGCATAAATTTAAAATCTTTCAATTTCTGAGTTACCCGAATCTGAGGGTTGCGCGAAAAAGGCTGAAAAGGCGACCCGGTATTCATAGCCATGATCTCGGGGAAACAACCTTCGACAAACATGGGATGCCAGGTTTGTCCGATCAGCAGGTCGGTAGATTCCCACGACAATTTGCCATAAGCATGACGCAAACGGAAGCCATTGGCATTTCCGATCTGAGTTCCGGTGAATTCAGCTTCAATCACACCTGATGTTTTGGCACCAAAAGCATCGGGGCCAAAAATATCGCCATGCAAACGCGATTGAATGGCCAGAAAAGTGAGGCGGGTATGAGCGTTGATATCCACGTTGTCTTTGTCGAATTTAATATTGTCGGGATATAATAGAAA
>CAZNRQ010000682.1:0-2265 GCA_964574845.1 uncultured Bacteroidales bacterium | reverse complement strand
GGCTAAGTCGTATCGTTCTTTTGCGGGAATGGTCCCTGAATTTAAAACATTGGGGATGCCAATATCGGGCCATGAAGGGCTTACATTCCAAAAAGAAGGTGCAGAATTTAAAAAATAAGATGGGTCAGCAAGAGGCGAGGTCCCCGTTGGAACAATGGTTCCGTTCTTATTATTGCCGAATTGGAAGTGGCCACTGCCTGTTAGTGTATAAGCTCCCCAGGTAAAAGGAAAAGTATAACCGCTTCCCGTAATTTCATTCCCCACAAAATTCTGATTATTGGTTAATGCCGACGACATAATGATGCCGTACATTTCCACCCGGTTGCGGAAGAAGGTATTGTTAGGTCCCGAAGGTCCCCACGTCTGGTCGATATAAATGGTTTGCACAATGTTGCCTTCGAAAAGATTGGCGAAGGAATAATGCCCGTGTAGGGCAATATCGCCGCAATAATCCTGAGGATATTCCATAGAGCCGTTGCGGAAAGGATTGCGCGAATAATTGTAAGCAAACACATTTCCGTTGGCACCCTGCTTGGTCATCATGGCATGTCGCAGGTGGTTGAAGATATTGTTTTGGATCAGGCAGAGGCAGGAATGATCTATGAGAGTGACTCCATAACCTTTGGTGCCGCTTCCGTCGTATACAAAAGCATCATGGAAATAGCAGCCGCTAACACCAATATGCGAACTAAAATCGATGAGGCAATGACTTCCCTGACTTTTGTTGCTTTCTATACCCCTGATTTCGCAATTTATGGCATAATAGAACTGGAAATTGTAACCTGTGCCTGCCGTCGAGTTATCAGTTCGCTCCACATTCATGCAAGAAATTCCCGAAGCCGAGGATGGAAGTATCTTTTGTATTTGCAGGTTCAGGGAAGAGGCGAAGGTAATATGCAAGTCATCAAACAGAATCAGCGTATCATTGACAATAGAATCCACTTGTACTATCTGTCCAACGCAATAGGTTGCCCAGGTAGCCGGATTGGAATCCCAGGTCCCATTATCCTGTCGTATTTCACAGTAATTACCGGCAGAAAACAAAGCGGGATTCAATACTTTGATAATATGAGAGCCTTTTTGAAATCCACTGACAATGTCAGTAAAATTGCCGGTTGCTGAGCCTGAAAAATTAAAACCATTGCTACTATGGGCTAATTTGATGAAAGTGGAATCGGAACCTGCTCCTTTCAGCCAAATAGAATCAGGAACATCTACCGAAGAAGCCAACAAATAGGCCCCTTGAGGAAAATAAACCACCCCGGGATGTCCGCCAAAAGAGGCCATGGCATTTTGCAAAGCGGTATTGTTATTTGTAACTCCATCAGCAATCCCTCCAAAAGATAAAATACTAACCTGAGGAGCGTTTGTGGGGAAGGCAAAACGGTTGCCAGCTTTCGACCAATTGACAGTATTGGAGGAAGGAATCACCTGCGCAACTGTTCCGTTGACAAAAAGAAAGAGCAAGAGCAATGTAATCGCAATGGTTTTAACCCGCATGATATTTTATGAAGAAATTCTATGCCTTAGAAATTGAAATTTACCGCTGGCTGCATCATTAATTCCCTTACGATCTCGATCACACTCATCAGGGCATAAATTCCTCCTATTACGATAAGAATTATCTTCCATACCTTGTTTTTAACAGTGAAAGCAAGAAGCAGAGGTACTGCACCCCAAATCAGATTCAGGAAATTGCTGAAATATCTTATGCTGTGCCAGTCTAAAGTGTGAATTAGCGAAAAAACCGTCCACACAAATTTTGAGAACATCATAAAGAATACTATCATAATAACAATAATGTCGGAGAATTTGCTTTTTTCCATGGTTCCTGATTCCAGAGACTGAAGATTGTAGCCGCATTTGATACAATAAGAAGCATGTGCTTCGTTTTCTGTGTTGCAATGATTACAGATCATAAATAAGGAGTTTAAAAATGAAGCCTAAAGGTACAAACAACCTTTTAATTCTGATCAGAATTTCTGTTGCCGGTGAGATATTTTTTCAAACGAAGTTGCGACAGGGATAATCCCATGATCACGACGGCAATTCCGGCAATCTTCAGTGGCGTGAATTCTTCATGACCGATATGGTATGAAATAAAAGCAGTGAAGATGGGAACCAGATAGGTGAAAATGGAAGCCTTGGTAACTCCGATATGCTTGGTGCCTATGGTAAAAAGGAAAAATGCCAGTGCCGAGGCAAAGACCGCCAGAGCGGTGATGTTGATGACCAATTCAGAGTTTACTTCTACAGTTCTGAGAA
>CAZNRQ010000681.1:0-2275 GCA_964574845.1 uncultured Bacteroidales bacterium | reverse complement strand
TTGCCACCGTGGCGGCTCTTACGCCCGCGGAACACGAAGTGGTGCTTCACGATGAATATATGCGCGGGCCTTCGGAAGAATTTCTGCCGGGCAAAGAATTCGATATCATTGGGATCTCGGTTACCTCCAACCAACTGCAGCGCAGTCTGACCATAGCGGCTGCCTGTCGAAAGTTTTGCCCTAAGGCAACTATAGTCGCCGGGGGGATAGGAGTGGAAACCCTTATTTATAAAAATAAGGACGACATTGATGTGGTGGTTCACGGGGAAGCAGAAGAAACCTGGCCCAAATTTCTGGAAGATTTCAAAAAAGGGAAATACCTTAAGGTGTATAAAAGCCTTACCAAACCCGATATGACCAAAACCCCGCCTCCGCGCTGGGATCTGTTGGGTGGGGACATCATTCATTACAATTCGGTTTCGGTGCAGACCACCCGCGGATGTCCTTTCGACTGCAGTTTTTGCGATGTGATTTATACCTACGGACGCAAACCGCGCAGCAAGACCATTGAGCAGGTGCTGGAAGAGATACGCCGGCTGAATGAACTGAAGGTGATGATGGTGTTTATAGCCGACGATAATTTTGCCGGCGACAAGAAGTACGTGAAGGAACTCTTGCGGCAACTGATAGTGCTAAACAATTCCTTTAAGATACCCATGGGTTTCTTCACTCAGCTGGATATCACGGTGGCTGAGGACGACAAACTGCTGCAACTGCTGGCCGATGCCAATTTCTATAACCTCATGATAGGGGTGGAGTCCATCAATGCCGAATCGCTGAAGGACATGAACAAAAAGCAGAACTTGGGAGTTTCTGCCATAGCTGCCATTAAAAAGATCCAATCGTATGGAATGTCTGTGCTGGTCCACATGATTATAGGAGCCGATTCTGATGGGCCTGAAGTCTTTGAAAAGACGGCGGAATTCATGCAGGATGCCAACATCGTTTTTCATATCTGCCATCCGCTGGCAGCCCCTCCGGGAACCAAAATGTGGTACGATTACAAACGCAATGGCCGGCTCATCACCACCGAACATAAGGAAGCCAGCGATAAAATGGATATTCTCACCAACATCATACCCAAACAAATGTCGAGGACAGAGCTGATGGAAGGGCTGGCCAATTATTGGGATCATGTGTATACTCATGAGAAATTCTTCAACAGGGCCATGGGTTATATCAATGGTATTACATACAAACCCAAGGTAAAAGATCCCGGTTTGGCCGGAGCCTGGGCCATGAGAAAACTGATAAGCGGTGTCTTCAAATATTATTTGTTTAAAGCGGAGAAGAAAGATCGGCAGACTTTCTTCAAAATACTGCGTTCGGTAAAAAAAGATCTGGGCTATCTGATGCCTAAGATTATTTACATGTACACCTTCTTCCTCATCGATTGCAAACGTTCGGTCTATGATGCTTTGGTGGCCCGCGAAATGGCTCAATGGGAAAGAGATCATCCCGAGATGATAAAAGTGGATTCGTGCGAAATACCCGTTTCGGAAAAGATTCGCGAGAATGCCACAATGATTGTGAAGGATGCCTTTACCCATGTGAGAGAGAAAACCGACAGCAAGGAACTTGTTTATAAATCGGTGGTGAGCGCCATGCTGGATTTCAGCGACCGCTTTGGCGAAACTTTCGAAGCCTATGATGAGTTTCAAAAAGAACACCTGAAAAGTGCCTGCGAAAGGGCAGTAGGACAAGATGTCATGGAAGAATCATGCACCACACTGACTCTGGCCGATACTCCGCCACCCTTCTTCACCCGCGAGATCATGGATGCGCTGGATAATGCGGTACGGTATAGGAATATGTATAATTAGGAAGTGTGGAGTGTGGAGTGTGGAGTGTGGAGTTTGGTTTGAAGACCGGAGACCGAAGTCGGAAGAATGACCAATGACCTTATGGTTCAATTGTTCTATTGCGCGATTGTTAAATTGTTGCTCTTACTACCAACCTTTTTCTAAATAACAAAAGACAAATATCAAAAGACAAATAAATTTCAAAAACCAAATAAGCAAAATTCAACCACGGCCATGGTTTGAGAATTCGAATTTGTAAAATTGGTAATTATTTGTTTTTTGTATTTTGATCTTTGGTGCTTACCTCGCCATGCACAAATTTCAGAAACTATTAATGGAGGACATGTCATGTCCCTACTTCCCCGTATAATTCTGAGGCGTAATATTTCTTAATTCTTCTTTAACGGCTTCGTTCACCGAAAGGGTTTCTATGAATTCCTGTATGCTTTCTTTGGTGATGGCCTGATGGGTGC
>CAZNRQ010000680.1:0-2276 GCA_964574845.1 uncultured Bacteroidales bacterium | reverse complement strand
GTGTTACGAGAGCATTGTAAGTTTTTACAATTGCTTCAGGACAAGGGAAAATACTATTGTAAGTTTTTACGAAGGCATCCGGACAAGGCAAAATGCTGTCGTAAGTTTATACATTAACGTCAGGACAAAGGAAAATGGTATTGTAATTTTATACATTAGCTTCCGTAAGAAGCAAAATGCCATTGTAAGTTTTTACACAGGCATTCGGACAAAGCAAAACGTTATCGTAAGTTTTTACAAAGCCTTCCGCCCGAGGGAAAATCCTATCGCAGATTTATGCAATAGGGTAATGACAAAATGAAAGTATTTAATTGATTTTTCAAAAATAAATCATCTCTTCGTGCTTGCTTTTATCAGATATATTCTTATATTTGTTGTGGCTTTTGGTTATTCATTTCAATTTGGGAGTATGAAAAAAGTATTATTGTTAATATCTTTTATTCTGACTAGCGTTGTTTGCTTTGCTCAAACGCCCGATTGGGCGTGGGCAAACGGTTCGGGGGGTGCTGCATATGATTGTTCATCAAGTGTAACCACAGATGCTTTTGGAAATGTATATATTGCAGGGTATTTTACTAGTCCATCAATAAGTTTTGGAAATGATACATTGTTTAATATCAATAATGGCTACGGTCAAAATCGGCAAGCGTTTTTTGCAAAATTCGATGCCAACGGCATCGCACTATGGGCAAGAATAGGTATAAGCACAATGTATGCAAATGCATCGTCTATTGCAGTCGATCATTCTGGCAATGTTTATGTAACTGGCGATTTCAAAAATACAATTACTTTCAACTCAACCGTTACTTTGCAAGATATTCATCCTGGTTGGGGTGATATATTTGTTGTTAAATATAATTCCAGTGGTCAACTATTATGGGCAAAAAGATATGGAGGAACTGCTTCCGAATTATCAAATTCTATCGCCATCGATACATCAGATAATTTATATTTGGCCGGTAATTTTAATAGTGATACCATCAGATTCGGTTCAACAGTGTTGACTAATGCACAAACAGGCAGTATTGATATGTTTCTTACTAAATTAGATACCAGTGGAAACGTAATCTGGGCCAGAAGTGCTGGTGGTACAAATAATGATGATGCTCGTTCAGTAGCGGTTGATCCATGGAATAATGTCTTTATTACAGGTTATGAAACCAGTCCATCAATCAGTTTCGATTCTTATACATTTGTCAATACTGGGTCATTCTTGGTAAAATACAACACCAATGGCTTAGTTATTTGGGCAGATCTAATTGTAGGAACAGGAATGGATATGGCAAATTCAGTAGCTATTGATGCTCTAGGAAATTCCTATATTGCAGGACAATTTGAAAGCAAACATCTTTATTTTGAATTTACAACATTAACAAACCCAAGGGAGGGTGTAGATGATATTTTTATCGTAAAAACTGATCCCGATGGAAATTTTTTATGGGCCAATCGTGCAGGTGGCATGGGCTTTGACGAAGCATTTTCTATCGCGGTCGATGCTTTGGGAAATTCATATATTGTTGGATTTTTTGGCAGTGATACTATTTGCTTTGGTTCAAACATTCTTACAACTACCACAACCGGATATTGGGACATTTTCATTGCAAAGTATAGCACCAATGGGAATAACCTATGGGCAAGAAATGCTGCGGGTACAAAGGATGACATTGCATATTCTGTTGCAGTAAATGATCCGGCAGATATTTATGTAACAGGTGAATTCAGAAGTCCATACATCACTTTTAATAATGATTATGTGTATAATCATTCCTATGTAACTGATTTATTCCTTGCAAAAATTGCGAGTGGCAACTTTATTATTTCATTGAATAATTCATCATCCATTACCCTCTCCCCCAACCCCTTCTCCCAATCCACCCTCATCAGTTTTGGTAAGACTTATAGCTCGTTGGCCCTCGAAGTGTTCAATCTGCAGGGACAAATGTTAGAAAGGGAAGAATACCGCAATTGCTACGAAATAGTTTTCCAGCGCAACCAACTCAGCCCGGGCATGTATTTCATAAAGCTTACGCTGGACGGGAAAATGGTGGAGACGAGAAAGGTGATAGTCGGTGATTAAAAAAAGACTTTAAGTCTGCAATCCTCAATCTTCAGTCTGCAAAATGAAATACAGCAATTGCTGACATGCTTTTGCTGATTGCCGACTACCGATTGCTGATTGTTGTCTCCCCTACTTAAAACTATCCATCGAATAGCACGAGCAAACCAGGTTGCGGTCGCCGTAAGCATCATCAATGCGGGTTACTGTGGGCCAATAC
>CAZNRQ010000679.1:0-2278 GCA_964574845.1 uncultured Bacteroidales bacterium | reverse complement strand
TATCCATAGCCGTGATGTGTTATGGCGGATGGGTAGCTGCTATTGTAGCTTTAGCCCTCCATTCAAAAGCGATGAAAATTTACCAGGAGAACCCTCCCGATTATAAAGAATCGTCGCTCAAAATGCTAAGGGCTGCAAAAATTTGTGGCATCATCGGACTAATTGTTTCTCTTGTTACTACCCTGTTATATATTTTGTACTTCGTAGTTTTGTTTGCCGTTACCAATCATTCATTCCATTTTTAAGTACATTCTTCATGAAAATACCTGCTGTCGGTCAGATAAAAGAAGCGGATGCCTATACCATAAAGCACGAACCCATTGCCTCAATTGATCTGATGGAGCGCGCTGCAAGTAAATGTTTTCAGTGGCTGGTATTGAACTATGGCCGTGATGTTACTTATAAAATATTCTGCGGAACCGGGAACAACGGAGGTGACGGCCTGGCCATTGCCCGCATGATGGCTGAAAAGAACATTGCTGTGGAAACCTATGTGGTCAGGTTTAGTGAAAAGTGTTCAGAAGATTTTAATGTCAATTACGAAAAATTGGCAAAATTCAAGAAAGTTAAACTGGCTGATATAAACTCAGCAACTGACTTTCCTGCTATTGAGGAAAAGGATATCATTATTGATGCTATTTTCGGATCCGGCTTGTCAAAACCTTTGATGGAAGGGATTGCTGCAGATGTTATAAAAGAAATTAATAAAAGTAAGGCCAAAGTCATTGCTATCGATATCCCTTCCGGGCTTTTTGTGGATGATAATTCAGGCAATACAGGTGAGATCGTTCATGCAAGACAAACCTTAACCTTCCAGTTTCCCAAACTATCTTTTTTGTTTGCCGGCAATGAACCTTATGTGGGTAAATGGCAGGTGCTGCCCATAGGACTTCACAAGGATTTTATCAGTGGGGTGAAAGTCAATAACTATTTTGTTGAAGCCGAAGATTGCCATACTATCTTAAAACCCCGCAGCAATTTCGCTCACAAGGGCACTTATGGTCATGCTTTAATGGTTTGCGGATCTTACGGCAAAATGGGAGCGGCGGTTCTCTCTGCCAGAAGTTGCATCAGATCAGGGGCAGGATTGGTTACGGCGCATCTCCCAGAATGCGGATATACTATAATGCAAACTGCTGCGCCTGAGATCATGTGCAGTATGGATTCGAACAACAAGGTTTTTACTGACAACGTTGATATTTCCACTTATAATGCCATTGGTGTGGGACCCGGCATAGGAACAGAAGAAAAGACCCAAAAAGCCTTGAAGCTGCTTATACAGAATTCGGGTAATCCCATGGTGTTCGACGCAGATGCGATTAATATACTGGCCGAAAACAAAACATGGTTGTCGTTTGTGCCCAAACATTCCATTTTCACCCCCCATCCGAAAGAATTCGAAAGGCTGGCAGGGAAAAGTGCCCATGAGAACGAAAGACAACAACTGCAAATTGAGTTTTCGAAAAAATACGGCGTTTATGTGGTGCTTAAAGGCGCCTACACCTGCATCAGCACACCGGCAGGCGAATGTTATTTTAATTCAACAGGAAATCCAGGGATGGCCACAGCAGGAAGCGGGGATGTGCTGACAGGTATCATAACAGGACTATTAGCACAGAAATATTCCTCCTTTGAGGCATGTGTGCTGGGAGCGTTTGTTCACGGATTGGCAGGAGATATTGCTGCCAAGCAATTGGGTTACGAAGCCCTTACTGCCAATGATATTATCAGCTTTCTGGGAAAAGCTTTTAAGAAACTTTACGCTTAAAAAATTATTTCGCTTATTGGTTTGCGCACCCTGGGCCGCTGAGCCCTTTTCAGAAGATCCTCTGACAATGTATTTATATCGCCCGGGTAGCCCATAGCTGCCACTGATATAAGTGTAAACTCATCGGATATCTCAAAGTTCTTAGCTGCCAGTTCATGATCAAAGCCGGCCATCTGATGCACATAAACTCCTGACTCCAGCGCTGAAATAATAAAGTTCTGCATGGCCATTCCGCTGTCGTACATGTGAAAGTTATTGGGTTTGCCATTGTGCGAGAAATCACGTTTGGCATAAACAAGCATCAAAACAGGAGCCGATGCAGCCCAGGCTTTGTTGCCATCGAACAAACATTCGAGTAGTTTTTGGTAACGGGTCCTATCGCTTTTCGGTGCTAACAGGAAACGCCAGGGTTGTTCATTAAAAGCTGATGGAGCCCAGCGTGCAGCTTCCATAAATTGGTTAAGGTCTGACTCCGATATATCCTTTTCAGAAAAAGCGATAGGACTGTAT